>CADBNF010000027.1 GCA_902796005.1 uncultured Lachnospiraceae bacterium
ATCTGAACTACGGCATCAAGACCGTTAATGCCATAAAGAATGGCGATCAAAACTGCCAGAAGAGCCGCGGAGAAAAGGCAGCATCCGATTACTACGGAAAGGCCGGCGGCTATCTTTAGAAAGAACGTCTCTTTTCTGCCGTTTCTGCAGCTGATCACGATCTGATCGGTACGCTGGCGGTGTTCTATCGTAAAGACGGTGGACAGGCAGAGTGCCGATATCAGCATTATGCACATCAGGGTCAGAGACATGCCCTGCGCGAAATTCACGGTTCCCTGACAATACCGGTATGTAAAGGGTATATCTGTTTTTGCATTCTCATTTTTCCACCACAGTATCTCCCCATCGGTCAGGTTATCCTCTTTCATCAGTTCCGAAATAACCGCTTCCCGCTCCCGGTAAAGCTCGTTTGCGGAGTACTCCGGCACGCGTGCATTATCACGGATGATGCCGTTTGCTATACTAAATATTCTTTCATATTGTGAGTTATCAGCGGTCCATACCGTTCCGCTGCCGATGAGTTTTGGATACATCTCCTGCAGCAGAGCATCGTCGATTACCGTGCCATCCAGAACTTTTTGTGAATCTTCCCTCTCTTTTGACATATATAATTTCGGGATAAACGCTTCAATGATAATAAAGAGCACCGTTACTGCAAGCATTGCGGCGGTAAGGCGGTTCTTCACGATTTTCCTGATCTCAAATCTGTAGATTTCCCCGTAGTTCTTCATCACTCAAACTCCTTCATGTAGAACTGTTCAAGATCTCCCTGCTCCTTGTTCCAGGAACCGTCATAAATAATCTGCCCGTCGCGCATCATGAGAAGATTGCCGGCTATGCTGTCAATATCAGAAACGATATGGGTCGAGAACAGAACTATCGTATTTTTGCCGATCTCAGCGATCAGGTTTCTGAAGCGCACCCTTTCCTTAGGATCGAGTCCCGCTGTAGGTTCATCAAGAATTAGAATCCTGGGGTCGTTAACAATAGCCTGGGCGATTCCGACCCTCTGCTTCATGCCGCCGGAAAAGGTTTTGATCTTCTTGTTCGCAACATCAGAAAGCCCCACCACTTCCAGAAGATCATCCGTCTTTTTCCTTGCGTGTTTCTTTTCCAGGCCCTTCAGTGCGGCTATATACTGAATGAATTCCCTGGCGGTAAATTCAGGATAATACCCGAAATCCTGCGGGAGATATCCAAGCAATGACCGGTACTCTTCTGTCTGAACCGCTATTCCGTCGGCTGTGATTTTTCCGCTGTCAGGAGTAAGGATCCCTGTCATCATTCTCATCAAAGTGGTTTTTCCTGCGCCATTGGCGCCAAGAAGGCCTGTTACGCCTTCGGACAGACGGAAGGTCACACGATCCACCGCGATTTTGTTTTTATACTGCTTGCTTAACCTGTCTACTGATAATTCCATGCCGGCTCCTCCGTGCTGTTTAGTGTTCTCCATTGTTCAAATGCTGTTACCATCGCAAGAATTAGTACGATCAAAACTCCCCAGTCCCTGATCATTTCCGCATAGCCGTTTACCAGCGCAGCGGCATAGTTTTTGATCCATATCATAAGTACAGAAATGAGAGCTGATGCAGCCAGCGAGCCATATTCCAGCCTTCTTCCGAGAGGACTTCGCTCCACCTGAAGGCATATACTCATCGTCACCAGATAAGGAATAAGCATATGCATCGCGGTCAGAAGTGTTTCACCGCCAAAAGCCATCGCTATAACCGGTGATGCAACGGCAAGTATGACCAGACAGGTTATTCCCGGAATCAGCATCCTTGCAAAGAGTACGCTCTTAAAGGAAAACCTTGTGACCATTTCCAGCTCGATCATTCCGTACTTCCTGGATCTTCTGTTTTCAAGCACGGAAACTGCCGCCAGGAAAGGCATTATCTCCGGAACCAGTTCCTGTGTGTCAGGAAGCTGCTTCCATGATCCAAATAGGACAAATACAATGACCGCCGCTGCAAAAATCCATACAGTACCCCGGATATATCCGGCCTGCCGGCACAGCATTTCCAGTGTGCTGATTTCACTCGGTCTTAAGTTTTTAAGAAACATCTGCTTCTTTTTGGGTTCAGGAGCGCTGAACGTTATGTTTAATACATCTTTCAGTTCATTTTTCATAACCGCACGCCTCCAGGCCGGCCCGGAGTTCATCCTCAGCTTTCTTCAGCCTCCTGTACAGGGCAAATCTTGAGATGCCCAGTGCTTTGCTGATCGTGCCGGCTGATTCGTTATTGACATGCCGCAGAAGCAATAGTTCCTGGTCCTCAGCAGGAAGTTTTGCAACAGCCTCTCTCACTGCAATTTGTTCCGTCAGATGGTCTTCCTGTGCCGGGGAAACATCATCAATGTCCTCCGGGAGAGAATCCGGTTTCACACGCCTGAATTCATCAACGCACAGGTTCCTTGCAATGGTGTAGAGATACTTCATCTGGAAGTCATGTATATTGCCTTTCTGACGGATAAAACGAAGGAAAGTCTCCTGGGTAATGTCTTCCGCTATGGACTGATTTTTTATTTTGAAATATACATAGCGGTATATTTTGTCGTAGACGACTTCCAAGTCCATGGATACCTTTTCAACCTCCCTTCATAATGATTAACGGATGAGCCATGTAAGATGTGCGGAGAAAATTCAGATTTTTATCGTTACATGAAAAAACCTCCGGAAATTATCCCGGAAGCCGTACGGATTAAGATGCAGGAGGAGTTGTAATGGGGGAGAATCAGCCGGCGTATACCGCTGCCTCGGGAATCCTGCGGATCTCCTCTGCAAGCATCGCTTCATAGTACCGGCGCTCAATAAGCAGCCGTATTTCGGGGAAAGGACTGTAATCCCCCTTCTTCCTGCCGGCCAGGCGGTACCGGACGTACCCCTCGGGAGTGAGGAAAGCTTCCGAGTATTCCCCGACAGTAAGAGGGTTTACTTCGTCATATACGGACTGCATGCTGTGGGCATCTTCTCCGGCCAGAACGAGAATATCGTTCCGGCCGAGTTTTTTTTCGCGGATAATCTCCACGGTCAGCACATCCGGTTTCCGGAATTCCGGCATCTCCTCCCGGTGGAGAGCATACCAGCGGGAGAGGGTGTCGTCCGGGACGGGGTAGTTTTGCCGGAGCACTTTTCCTGCGGCGTCCAGGCGCAGCCGGTGAAGGTGGAAATAGTACTCGTCCATCGGGAAAAACTTAGGACCGTAGACAGGTTCTCCCACGGAGAGAAGGGTCTCCCGCCTGCGGTTTTCCTTCTGCCAGTCAAGGAGGAAGGC
>CADBNF010000028.1 GCA_902796005.1 uncultured Lachnospiraceae bacterium
CGCAGGATCTGGCGGATGGCGGGCTTCATTTTCTTCGTTTTTGTGGAGGAATAGGCGTCGATGCGCCAGTCCAGGGTGATTTTCTTCTCCAGGACCCCCTCGAACAGCCGCTGGTAAAAGGCCCGGTCCCGCTTGGGCAGGTAGGCGTATTTTTCCAGGACGGCATTTTCGACCTCCGAGCATTTCTGCCCCTTATCGGTCAGAAGCAGGCTTTCCAGCACAAGAAGGCGGATATTCTCCTGCCCGTTATTTCCTTTACTCATCCGTAAACCTCTGTCCGGCCTTCCACTGGCTTCCCCGAAGGAAATCCGCAGCGGACATTCTCTTCTTGCCCTCCAGCTGAAGCTCCTTTATCTGCAGGCACCCCCTGCCCGTCTGCACCAGCAGGGTTTCCTTATCCGGCAGGGCAAGGCTTCCGGCAGGCAGGCCGGTTTCCTCCTGTGTCGCGCCGGCCCTCCAGACCTTTACCGTCTTTCCCTGCATCCTCGAAAATGCCCCGGGCCAGGAATTCATGCCCCGGACAAAGCAGTCCAGCTCCTCCGCCGGGCGGCTCCAGTCGATAAGGCCGTCGCTTTTCACGATCATCCGGGCATATTCCGTGGGGCTTTCCGCAGGCTGGGGCACGGGTACAATGGTCCCGGCAGCAATCTCCGGCAGGGTCTTTACCAGCAGGGAAGCCCCCAGATCCGCCAGCTTGTCAAACAGGCTGTCGGAGGTTTCCTCCGCATCCAGGCGCACCGCTTCCCGGGCATAAATATCCCCGGTATCCAGGCCCTCTCCCACCTTCATGATGGTGACGCCCGCCTCCTTTTCCCCGTTCAGCACCGCCCACTGGATAGGCGCGGCGCCTCTGTAGGCGGGCAGAAGGGACGCATGGACGTTGATGCAGCCAAGGGGGGCCAGCTTCAGAATGCTGTCCGGGATGATTTTGCCGTAGGCAATCACCACGATAACCTCCGGCCGATAGGCCGCAAGCTCTTCGGCAAAGCTGTCGTTCAGTTTTTTCTCGGGGGTCAGCACCGGAATGCCGTACTGTTCCGCCAGGGCCTTGACCGGGCAGGGCGTAAGCTTTCCGCTCCGGCCCTTCATGGTATCCGGCTTGGTCACCGCCGCGCAGACATCATGCCCCGCGTCGATAAGCGCCTGAAGGGAAGGCACCGCGAAATCCGGTGTGCCCATAAACAGGATTCTCAATGATCTGTGCTTCCTTTCCCAGGTTCCTTTATTCCTTCGGCTGGTCGTCCCCGCCGTCCTCGTCTTCCTCATCCTCTTCCGCCGCGGTCATGTCATGGAGCTCGCCCTCCACCTTGGTGGGATAGAGGATGCCGTCCAGATGGTCGCATTCGTGGCAGATGGCCCGGGCCAGAAGCTCCTCGCCTTCCACCTCAATCGGCTCCATATTGATGTCCAGGGCCTTTACCTTCACATGGTTCGGCCGGGTAACCTGGCCGGCTTTTCCCGGCAGGCTTAAGCAGCCTTCCTCACCGGTCTGCTCCCCGTCCGTTTCCACGATTTCCGGGTTGATGAGCACGATGGGATGGGGCTCTTCCTCCAGACTGGTATCGATAACCACGATTCTCTTCAGTACGCCTACCTGCGGGGCGGCCAGTCCGACGCCCATATTTTCGTACATGGTTTCCAGCATGTCGCCGATAAGTTCCCTGGTTCTGGGGGTCATTGCCTTTACCGGCTTGCTGATTTTCTCCAGGATCGGGTCGCCCATGATTCTGATTTCACGAAGTGCCATAGCTTCTTTTCTCCTCTATTTTTCTGTATTGTAAACCACTGTTATCTGGTCAAAGCCTTTATTTATCCGGATGTATTTCTCCAGTCCGGAGCGCAGCCGGATAAGCTCGGCCAGGCTGCTGCCCTTCAGGTAAATCACACCGCGGTAAATGTCCTTGATTTTCGAAATATTCTCCGGAGACGGGCCAAGGATCACCGTCCGCCCGTCCCTGCGGATGCGCTCCAGGTAGCTTTTCATGTAGTTCATGGCCACCGTCAGCTGCTCCTCGTTTTTGCAGCCCGCGTGGATTTCCAGCAAAGCCCCCGCCGGCGGATAGCCCATCAGACTCCTCGCAGCCATCTCATTTTCAAAAAAGCTGTCGTAATCCCCTGCTGCCGCGCTCAGGATCACCGGATTTTCCGGATGGTAGGTCTGAATCACGGCCAGACCTGGAAGCCGTCCCCGTCCGGCCCTGCCCGCCGCCTGGGAAATCAGCTGGAAGGTTCTCTCCCCGCCCCGGTAGTCGGCGGCGAAAAGGGAGGTGTCCGCGGCCAGGATGCCCACCAGGGTCACATTCGGGAAATCATGCCCTTTGACAATCATCTGGGTGCCGATGAGGATGTCCGCCTTGCCCCTGGCAAAATCCGAAAGAATCCGGGCGTAGCTGTCCCGATCCTTCGTGGAATCCCCGTCCATCCGCAGCACCCCGGCTTCCGGAAAGGCCTTCTTCACCAAATCCTCCACCTGCTGGGTGCCGGCCTTGAAGCCGCCGATGTAGGATGACCCGCAGGAGGGGCAGTGCTTCATCTCCGGCGTCGAATAGCCGCAGTAATGGCAGATGAGCTTCCCGTTCCGGTGCAGGGTCAGGGCCACGTCGCAGTGGGGGCATTTCACCACATGACCGCAGGAACGGCAGGAAATAAAGCCCGTATGCCCCCTGCGGTTCAGAAACAGCATGACCTGCTGCCCCTTCGCCAGGCGTTCGCTCATCTCCGTATACAGCCGCCGGCTGAAAATCGACCGGTTGCCCTCCGCAAGCTCCCGGCGCATGTCCACCACCTCCACCTCGGGAAGAAGGGCGCCGCCGTAGCGTTTCTGCAGACGGAAAAGGGCATATTCGCCTTCTCTTCCTTTATAGAAGCTCTCCACCTGGGGGGTTGCGGAGCCCAGGATGACGTGGGCATTTTCGATCTTTCCCCGCATCACCGCCGTTTCCGCCGCATGGTACCGCGGGGAAAGCTCGCTGGCATAGCTGGATTCGTGCTCCTCATCCACGATGATGAGGCCGAGCTGCTTAAAGGGTGCGAAAAGAGCGGACCGCGGGCCGATGACAAGCTTTACCTCTCCCGCCTCTATGCGGGAAAGCAGATCCGAGCGCTCCCCGGCGGAAAGCCTTGAGTGCAGCACGCAGATTCTGTCGCCGAACCGGGCATAAAACCTTCGCACCGTCTGCCAGGTCAGGGAAATCTCGGGGATCAGCAGGATACAGTCCTTTCCTTCCGCCAGAACCCTCTCCATCAGCTCCATGTACACATGGGTTTTGCCGCTGCCGGTAACCCCGTGGATCAGGCAGGGGCGGTCTCTTTCCTCCCATTCGGTCAGTATGCCGTCCACCACCAGCTGCTGCTCCGGATTCAGCGCCGGCTTTTCCGCCGTCACCGCTTCCTCCGTATCCATCTTCGGGATCCGGTAAACCGTATTTTCACTCACGGTAAGCAGGCCTTTTTCCTGGAGTTTGCGAAGGTCCGCCGCCGTCAGCTTCAGGCTGCCCACCGCTTCCCGCCAGCTGATGATCCGGTACTGGGAAAGGTAGTAGAACAGTCTGGCCCGGGCGGTCTGGTGCTTCCTGGTGCATTCCTCACACAGCGCGGCCAGCTCCTCCTCCGTTCCCGCGAAGGAAATGCTTCTTTCCGTTTTCTCACGGCTTTTCACCTTTACCGGCATCACCGTCTTAATCGCCGCAATCATGGTGGACCCGTAGGTTTTCCGAAGCCAGGCGGCAAGCTGCATCAGCCTGTGCTCCACCGTTACGGCCCTGTCGTCCACGGCCAGGATATCCTTGATCCGGCTTTCCTCGATCTTCGGCGCATCATCCAGGGCAATCACATAGCCGTCGGTGCACCGGCTGCCCTGGCCGAAGGGAATCTTCACCCGGCAGCCCTCGGACACCTGCCCGGAGAGTTCCTCCGGCACCCGGTACTGAAAGCTCCTGTCCAGGCCGGAAGCGGAAATATTCACAATGACATCAGCGTACATTCTTCCGCCTCCTTTCCGTGGGAAGTACATGGTTTTGATCTATATATTGTATTGATTATTCATCCGGCTGTCAAGGTTTCGCCTTGCCGACAGGGTGTACAAAGATATTGATTCGTTTGCGGCGGTTTGGCGGTATTGGCAGGCCTCGAACCGGCCTGGCGTACGAAGATAATTCTAGATCTGCGGCGGTTTGGCGGTATTGGCAGGCCTCGAACCGGCTTGGCGTACGAAGATTAATCTAGATCTGTGGCATTTTGGCTGTGCCGGCGCACCTCGAACCGGCCTGGCGTACGAAGGGATTCTTGATCCCTGACCGTTTTGGCTGTACCAGCAGTTCTTATCGGTTGAAAATGGCGTGTCTGCGCGCTATATTAGTGAATGATTTCTCCTGCCGGAATTAAGGAAGCTGCAGGAATTCTGCAAATTCTGAAGTCCGGGGTACAGCAGGCGAAACCGAATGACTGGAGACAATGCGGAATGAATACTATTTTCAAGAAAAGACTGATCATGGTTGCAGCCGTCCTGATAATTTTCTCTGCAGCTGCAGGCTGCGGACCGGCAAAACCTGACAGTAGTACAGATATTTCTATTTATGGTGCCTCATACAGCAATCTCGTCGACCGGAAATCGCAGGAAATCCTGCAAAATGCCCTGACAAATGCCGGCGTTCCGGAAGCTTCTGTCAATCGGCTCCCTGCTTTCTTACGATGCCGAGGCAGAAATGACTGAACCGCTGTTCCTGGTGGAATTCGAGGATTCTTCGCTTTTTTCCACGGAAGCCGACCGCAGGCAGTTTTCTCTCCTGTTCAACGGCATTGAATCCGCTGATGATCTTCCTGCGCAATCCCAGGCTGACCTGATTGCATCCTATTGGAGGGAGCAGGCCGGCATTCGTTTTCCGGAAAACGATGCCATCCGTCTCATTACCATCTGGTTTAACGGTTCCGACCCCTACAGCGGTAACGACCGCTGCATTCTGCATTGCGGACACGCCGCCGTGCTTGTTCAGACTGCGGACAATGAAGTGCTGCTGCTGGAAAAGCTGAGCTATGATTTTCCCTTCCAGCTCATCCGTTTTCCATCGGAAGACGCTGCTCTGGATTATATTGTCGAATTCAACTGTGGTGAAACAGAGGATTCGGAAATCCTTCCCGTGGTTTTTGTAAATGACAAGCCGCTGCGGGCAGAAGGCGGACGCTTTGTGTACTGATATTTCCGAAAAGCGGCAGGCCTGCTTCTCATTCAGGTCAGGAAATGCCGGATGAGGGCATTTACCACGGGCAGATTTAAGGGCTGGCGGTAGGATTCCGCGGTCAGCAGGAGCCGGTCCCCGGGGAAAATCCCGTTTCTTTCGTACATCCTGATTCTTGAAAAAGCATCGTTCCGGTAGGCGGTATCGTCAATAAGCCCCAGATGCTCCCAATAAAACACCTGTCTGTCCCGGATGCGCAGTATCGTGAAATCAGGGTGAATCAGGTTCTCCTCCAGAAGAAACGGCTTCTCATAATGATAGGGAATGCCGGCCGAATACAGGGCATTTGCAATCATCACCTCCGACTTGGATCTGACCCTCTCACCCTTCTGTGTGTAGTGCTCCGGCACGCCTTCAGCAAATGCCTTGGTCTCATATTCTTCCTCCTGCCACTTCTGCGCATACACTTCATCCGGAACTTCTGCAGATAAAATCAGGTCACTGACTCCCGGGTGCATCCGGGAATAGCAGCTGTCCAGAGCAGTTGAATCATACGCTTCGAGAAACCGGTTTACCGCCTCCAGCTGTTGTTTTGCTGCTTTCAGCAGCTTTCCGTCATATTTTTTCTGAATCAGATCGGAAATCATTTTCTTTTCCTTCGCGGGAATGTACTTTCCGCTTTTCTCTCTCGAATCGCTTCTTAAGAAAAACTGAAGATGATTGCGGCATCTGGTTATCCGGATGCTCCCCGCCGGAGCGTTTTGCAGGCGCTTCCCGGCCCGGGCAAGGATTGTTTCCAGACGTAATTTTTCTTTCTGCATGAATTTGACGAGTTCCTGTTCTCTGCTCATGAGAAACCTCCTTTGAAATAGAAATATGAATTGAAGATATATCCTCGAAATACGAAGATAATGAAGATATGCTAAGTTTTGGCTGTACACGTGGGGCTCGAACTGGCCTGCCGTACGAAGATAAGTCAAGATCTGTGGCAGTTTGGCGGTATTGGCAGGCCTCGAAACGGCCCGCTGTACGAAGAGAAGTCAAGATCTGTGGCGGTTTGGCGGTACCGGCGCACCTTTGCCGGCCGCCTGACAGATAAGAATAGAGTTCCCGGCCGGAAGACCGGCCGGGAAACATCGTTGGTCATGATAATCAGATTCGGTTTCAGAGGGGTGATTCATTGCGAAAGTGGTTTCGCAGGAAAAACCGTTTCAAAAAAGATTTCAGAAGGATAGTCTTTTCGCAAAGCGATTTGGAAAAGGCTTACATCCATAGATGTTACTCAATGATGTACACATCCGCGCTTCTCATACCGAACCGAAGCGCTTCGGCGTGGGTGTTGAAGAAAATATCCACCCAGCCGTAGGGCGTGCCCCTGTCCTCGACCGTGTAGACGGTCCCGTTGATGAGCAGCTTCGTCCCGAAGGGGATGCCGCCCATGGCGACGGTGTGGTTGGCGGTGGGATAGACGCCGGAGGCGGTGTTGCCGCCCGCCCACTTGCCGCAGCATTTCGAACAGTTGCAGTAGGCTGTAAGGGTAAAGGTTCCGAGATAGCGGGTATTTCCGCTGCTGGCCGGTTCAGGCTCCGGTTCGGGTGCCGGCGCTGATACGGCAGGCTCCTCATAGACCGGTGTCGGCGCCGGCTCGGTGTAGCCGGGATCCGCCGGGGCTTCGGCGCTTCCTGCGCTCTCCGCCTGGGCTGCGGCCGCTGCCGCTGCTTCCGCCGCTGCCTGGTTTCTGGCTGCCTCGGCTGCCGCTTCCGCCGCTGCCCTGGCGGCAGCTTCCTCCTCGTAGGAACGGATAAGCAGCATCTGCAGGTGCTCGTCCTGGACAGCTATCTGCGCAGCCAGCGCGGCCAGCTCACCCTCGGTTTCACTGATACGGGCGATGCATTCCTGCATTTCCAGATAAACCGCATTGTACACTTCATTGACTTCCTGCCGTTTTGCCTCGCAGTCCGCCTGAAGTGCGGCGATCTGTTCCTTTTCCTCCTGGACGTTCGCCTCCCGGACCTCGATTTCCGACCGGGTGGCCATGTACTCTTCCATCATCTCCCGGTCATACCGGGTCAGCTGGCTGACGGTCTCCGTCTTGTTCAGGAATTCGGTAAAGCTTTCCGCGGAAAAGAGCGCCTCCAGGAAACCGGTGCCGGATCCGGACTCATACAGGTACTGGATCCGCAGCTTCATGTCCCGGTACTGGGCGCTTTCCCGCTCCCGGGCTGAAGCCAGGGCCGCCTGGACCTCCTCCAGCTCCGCCTGCTTCGCCTGGTAATTCTGCTCCAGCTGTTCCAGCTGGGCGGACAGGCTTTCCAGCTGGGCCAGCAGCTCCGCCAGATAAGCTTCGTCATTGCCTTTCTGGGCTTCCAGGGCTGCAAGCCGCTCCTGGGCACCCGCGTATTCATTTTGTGTATTTGCCTGCTGGGCCCTTGTTTCCGCAATCTCATCCTGGGTGTTTGCAAAGGACGGAATCGCGAGCGCTGCAGTCAGCGCCAGGGCCGGCAGTATCCTAATAAAAAATGCTTTCTTCTTCATCATACTACACAGATAACCCCCATAGTTACAGGAATTATAACATGTGTGCCGATAAATTGAAAGCACTTTTTAATATTTTGTAATATTTTCGTAATTTTTACCGTCTCCAGGACGCCGGAAGCTTGTTTTTCAGGGTCCTTCCGCTGCATTTTCCAAAGCCCAGGGGATAATCATCCACGCAGACCAGGGTCCAGCCGGCCAGGCTTTCCGCCTCCTCTTCCGTAAGGGAAATGTCCTCGCCCCGCAGGTAACCGGCCAGCCGTTCCTCCTTCGGGGAAAGCCGCAGCACGCTTCCGGTGCAGTCCGCTGCCCGCAAATGCAGGGCCAGCTGCTGGGAAGGCTCAAAGCGGCCCTTTTTGAATTCCCCGAGAAGCAGGCCGTTGCGCAGGAAATTCAGGCCCTCCGCCCGTTTTCCTTCCTCCTTTACCCGGTACAGCTTCCCGCCGCGCACCTCACAGCCGTCAAGGCTTTCGGGCATCCCGATCTGCCGGCAGACTTCCGCAAAATACGCCTGCTGCTCCCTGTCCGGGGCAAAGGGATTCTTCCGGGCCTTTTCCCGGTCTTTTCTTTTCTTTTTCCCGGCAGGCGCCTCCGCAGGAACCGCTCCGGCTTCCACGCCAGGCTCCGGCTGCTTTTCCATCAGGGCCAGGAAATGCCCTTCCCCCTCCATTCTGTGGGGCCAGATGCGCACCGTTTTCGACAGTTCGGGATTGCCGCCGCCCCAGTCGGGCTGTCCTTCGGAAAAGCCGGCATAGCCCGGCTCAATCTCCTTCAGGCGCATCTGCGGATGCCGGGACAGGAAGGCGGCGATGCTGCCCTCATTCTCTTCGGCGGAAAAGGTGCAGGTGGAATACAGCAGCAGCCCGCCGGGCTTCAGGCACCGGTAAGCGCTGTCCAGGATCTGCCCCTGCAGCACGGCCAGCTTTTCCACTTTCTCCGGCGACCAGTCGGCGGCCGCAGCGGGGTTTTTCCGGAACATGCCCTCCCCGGAGCAGGGGGCGTCCACCAGCACCTTGTCGAAAAAGCCGGGGAATTTTTCCGCAATCCGCGCCGGTTCTTCATTCAGGACCAGGAAATTGTCCGCGCCGGTCATCTCCAGGTTCCGAAGCAGGGCCCGGGCCCTTGGCAGGCTGTAGTCATTGGACACCAGAAAGCCGGTGCCCGCGAGTTTGCCCGCCAGCTGGGTGGATTTCCCGCCGGGGGCGGCGCACATATCCAGCACCCGATCGCCCGCCTCCACGGGCAGCCGGTCCGCCGGGGTCTGGGCCGAAGCCTCCTGGATATAATAAAGACCGGCATAATAATAAGGATGCCTCGAAGGAGCATCCTCATATCGGGTAAAGAACCCGTTCTTTACCCAGGAAACAGGCTCCACAACGAAGGGAGCCTGTTTTGCGAATTCTTCAGATGAAATCTTTAATGTATTGATACGAAGTGCATTTCTTCTGGGAGTCTCATAGCAGTCAAGGAAAGGTTTGTCGTCTGCTCCCAGCATTTCTTTCATTCGCTGTTTGAATTGTTCGGGCAAATCAATATGCATTTACGGTTTCCTTCCGGAACAATCAGAGAATAGCTTCATTATCCTCCGCTTTGTCATATTCCGCAAGTATTATTTCCTGCAGTTTTGCCCTTGTCTCGGCGTTGATGGGGTGAGCCACATCTCTGAATTCGCCGTCTGAGGACTTCCGGCTGGGCATCGCGATGAACAGCCCGTTCTCGCCCTCGATAATTTTGATATCATGTACCGCGAATTCATTGTCAATGGTAATCGAGACAAAGGCTTTCATTTTGCCCTCCTTCGTTACCCTGCGCACTCTGACATCTGTAATCTCCATGTTTCAAACTCCTTTCCTGACACTTGTTCCCTTAAAAATATTCGTATCTGTTGTTTTTCTCCACTATTACCTCTGTCTCATTTTCTCCGATATAACGGGAATCGGGGGCAATGGTTCCCCTGCTTTCAACAATACAGTTCTCAATGACGGAATTGTCGCCAATGTACACGCCGTTCATGATGACGGAATTCCGGATAATGCAGTTGTCTCCTACGTAGACATCGCGGAACAGTACGGAATTCTCCACCGTACCGTTAAGGATGCAGCCGTCGGAGATAAGGCTGTTCCTTACGGAACAGTTTCTGTTGTACTTTGCCGGGGGGAAATCATCCACCCGGGAAGTAATCTTCGGATATTCATCCAGGAACAGCCGGCGTACGGAAGGCTTGAGGAAATCCATATTTGTTTCGTAATAGGATTCCACGGTGGAAATATTCCTCCAGTAGCTGTCCATGAAATATCCGTAAATCTTTTTGTGCTTGCGGTAACGGATGAGGATGTCGTTGACAAAGTCAAACCGGTTCTCCCTGTCCGCCTCCTCCAGCAGCTCAATCAGCAGATGCCGCCGGACGACGTAGACGCCGATGGAGACAATACTGCTCTCCGCCTCGAGGGGCTTTTCCTGGAAATCGGTAACCCTGCCGTCGGCATTCATGGTCACCACGCCGAAGCGGTGCGCCTCCTTGCCCGCATCGGTGCAGACCAGGGTAATGTCTGCGTTCTTGCGGATATGGTACTGCAGCACCTCATTGTAATCCAGCTTGTATACGCCGTCGCCGGAGGCAATGACCACATAGGGCTCGTGGCACTGCTTAAGCCAGTCCAGGTTCTGGGAAATGGCGTCTGCCGTTCCCCGGTACCAGGAGGCGTTCCTGGAGGTCTCCGTAGGCGTAAAGATGAAAAGGCCGCCGTGCTTCCTGCCGAAATTCCACCATTTGGCAGACATCAGGTGCTCGTTCAGTGACCTGGCATTGTACTGGGTCAGTACAGCCACCCGCTGGATACTGGAATTGGTCATGTTGCTCAAGGCAAAATCAATGCAGCGGTAGCTGCCCGCCACCGGCATGGCCGCAATGGCCCGGGAATCCGTCAGTCTTCCCATCCGGGAGGAATTGCCCCCGGCCAGAATGATGCCCAGCGCTCTCATAACGTCACCTCCCGTACAAGGTAGCTGCCTGCGTCAAGCCGCCCGTCCCGATAATCCCCGGGTCCGGTGATGCCGCTGACGGCGGAATTCACGCCGATGGACACGTTTCCGGGAATCAGGGTCTTGTCTCCCAGGACCGTCAGTCCCCAGCCGTAAATATTCGGATGGACGGTATTGGGCGCTTCCCCGGTCAGGCCCAGGGTCACCCCGTCGCCGATCACCGCGTCCTCGCCGATAATAGCCTTGTCGATCCGGCAGTTTTCCCCGATAACCGTTCCCTGCATGATGATGGATCGGGTAATGACGGAGCCCCTGCCCACCCGGACATTTGCCCCGAGAACCGAATCCTGCACGGTGCCGGAAATCTCCGCGCCGTTGCTGACGATACTGCCCTTCACCTCCGCATCCGCGCTGATGAACTGGGGCCGGATGGTGTCCGCGTTGGTGTAGAACCGCCAGAATTCCTCATAAAGGTTGAATTTGGGAAGGATGTCCACCATCTCCATGTTGGCTTCCCAGTAGGACTGGAGTGTTCCCACGTCCTTCCAGTAGCCGGAGAATTCATAGGCGAACAGCCGTTTGCCCTTTTCCCTGCAGTAGGGAAGCACATGCTTGCCGAAATCGCAGCCGGGCTGATCCTTAAGCGCCGTGAGTGCCTCCTTCAGCGCAGACCAACTGAAAATATAAATGCCCATGGAAGCCAGATTGCTCCTGGGATGCTCCGGTTTCTCTTCGAAATCCGTGATTTTCCCCTGTTCATCCGCAATCATGATGCCGAATCGTGATGCCTCCTCCATGGGCACTTGCATGCATGAGACCGTCACCTCCGCCCTGTTCGCCTTGTGAAAATCCAGCATCATCTGATAATCCATCTTATAAATATGATCACCGGAAAGTATCAGCACGTACTCGGGATGATAGTTTTCCATGTAATCCATATTCTGGTAGATTGCATTGGCGGTACCGGAATACCACTCACTGCTTGAATTGCTCTCGTAGGGCGGCAGGATCGTCACCCCGCCTTCGTTCCTGTCCAGATCCCAGGGAATGCCGATGCCGATGTGGGTATTCAGCTTCAGCGGCTGGTACTGGGTAAGCACGCCTACGGTATCAATGCCGGAATTGACGCAGTTGCTTAAGGGGAAATCGATAATCCGGTATTTCCCGCCGAACGCCACCGCCGGCTTTGCCACTTTGGCCGTCAGTACGCCAAGACGGCTGCCCTGGCCGCCGGCCAGAAGCATGGCAATCATTTCCTTTTTTATCATAATGCTCACCTCTGGTTCCTCCGGAGAACCGTATTCCTTTTTATTCCAGACATAAAGGCCCGGCTACCCCGGCTGGCATATTATATCATGTTCTTCCGGAAAAGTTAAGCTGATTTGTATTTTTTCATGAATAACTTATGATTTCGCAGGTCCTTTTTGGTGGTTTTGCCTTAGGCTAACCGGCTTTTTTCGTTGATTTCTGGTTTATTTGACGTATAAAGGAAGAAAATGAATACTTCGGAAAAAAAGTGTTGACAAATTCTTCCCTGTTTGTTAAACTCAAAAAGCTGTCAGAACAGTGAAGACAGGTGCTGCTGTGGCTCAGGTGGTAGAGCGTCGCCTTGGTAAGGCGGAGGTCACCGGTTCAAATCCGGTCAGCAGCTCTTACGCATCCATCCGATGATGGGTGCGTTTTTTATTGCCTGCGGCGCAGATTTGCAGTAAAGTAAGAAAAAACACCCGACGGAGTCCTCAAATGATTATCCTCATCCTGATTATTGTCATCATTGTCCTCGGCATCCGGTACTTCCAGATTGCCAACCATACTCTGAATGAAGAGGAATTCAAAAAAGAAGTCCACAAGGCGGTGGTCAGTCACCGGCGGCATTCCCGCATCATCTACTGTGATTACTGCGGCGGACGGATCAATACGGAAAAGGACCGGGTCTGCCCTGCCTGCGGCGCCTCCTACGGCCGGGATGCGGAAAACGCAGGCCCCGACCAGGACCTGCTTGCCCGGCAGGCCTCGGATTATGTGGAGAACAAAAAGGCGGAGCTGTACCGCAACACCGCAGACATCCGCAAAAAGATAAAAATCTGTCTCATCGTCCTTATCGCCGTCCTGGCGGCGGTCATTGCCGGCACCATCGTACTGAGGCAGGTGGCAGAGGTCCATCCCTCCGCCGGGACCGAGCCCTCCGTGCTCAATGAAAGCGAATGGGAGGATTATCAGCCCTACAGCAGTATTGAAGGAAACGGCGTCCTCCTGGCCACGGATGACGTCACGGTTACCCTCACCGCCCTGTACGAAGACAAGGAAAATCCCGGAAACTACAAGGGTGAATTTCATATTCAGAACGACAGCGGCGGAGATATCCGTTTCGGCGCGGACTGCCTCGGCATCAACGGCTTCCTGCCCGATACCACCTATTCCGTCGGCTACGACTGGTACCCGAAGGGGGAAACGGTGATCTATGAACGCCTCGCCTCCGCCTACGCCTATGAGATGGCCGGCATAGAGGACATCCACAGCCTGCAATTCGGAGGCGTCCGCCTGTACGACAGCAGTTACCTTCCGGTTTATGATTCGACGCTTCCCGTAACCGTATATACCACCGAGCCGGAGCAGGCCCGGGTTTCCCTGCCCGAGGGCGAGGTGCTCTTCGAGGGCTACGGCATTAAAATACTCCGGGAAAAATCGGAGATTCCCTACGAAGGCGGGCCTCTCACCCATACCGTCTGGCTGGAGAACACCTCCGACGTGGACATGGTGGTCAGGGTCCGGGAATACATGGGCGAGAAAACCCAGACCGTCTACAGCCTGGACGGAAGGATCCTGCCCAGGGGCTGCGTCATGTATTCGACCTTCTCTCCCTACTATGACTATCCGGCGGAGGACCCCTCTGTCATGACCCGGGAGATGAAGGTAACCTTTACCTTTGAAAGCGACGAAGACCCGTCGGCGGGCTTTACCACGGATTTCATCGACTTCCGGTAAACCGATTTTTCTGGTTGCACTTTTGAAAAAACGGTGCTAATATATAGGCACATTCTTCGAGGGCATTTCTTTTTTCATAAAGAGGGGTGTTCCCGGAGAGAACGGAAGCATAGCTCAGCTGGGATGAGCGTTCGCCTCACACGCGAGAGGTCAGGGGTTCGAGCCCCCTTGCTTCCAGAATATTTTGAACCGCAGTCTGACGAAACAGGCTGCGGTTTTTCTTTGTTAAAAATCAGCCGATCGGACCATTTATCTTCCCCCCTGGCTTTGCTACAATACAATCAGGACCATAACGACTGTTTGAACCAATGGAGGAAGAAATGAAAAACAAAAAACTGCTTTTTCTGCCGCTCCTGCTCTGTGCGGCGCTTCTGGCCGGCTGTGCCCGCCAGACCTCGGATTTGAACAACAGTTCCGCAAACACCGATTCCGGATCTGCCAGCGCCGGCTTCAGCTACGCCAAGGGCGAAACCTACGATACCGGCAATTTTACGGGCATCTGTCCCGAGGGCTGGAAATACGTGCCCGCGACGGACGTCTTCAATGACAATGTCGCCGACCCGGATGGCGCAGGCCTCTATAAAGGAATGACCGAAGAATCCGATGCCTTCCGCTGCGCCAGCGTCAACATCCGCCGAAACGACAAAAATACCCGTTTCCTCGACGGCCGCAGCATCTACGAGAACGTGGAGGATATGGAGCTGGTCATCGACGGCAAAACCTGGACCGGCTTCACCGGTGACCACGGCAGCTACAAAAACTTCAGTTTCATATTTGAAGACGAAACCTGCATCTGGCAGATCTCCGGCCTGTTAAACGGCTCAAAATCCACCTTCGAGCTGACGGACAATGATTTCGAAACCATCCTGGCCAGCCTGAAGGATTACGGGGAAGCATCTGCCGCCGCATCCAGACCCACAACCAGAACGCCGGTTACGCCGACACCGGCAGCGACGCCCGAACCTACAACCGCGCCGGGAACCAGTGAAAGCTCCATCGACGTCCTGCATCCGGAAGCGCCCGAGGGCGACGATACCACCATACCGGAGACCGGTGAAAGCTCCATCGACGTTCTGCATCCGGAAGCCCCGGAGAGCGGCGGTTCCACCATACCGGAGACTGCGCCACATGAGCACAGCCTGACCGCCTACTACAATGTAGACGCCACCTGTACCGCAGACGGCCACTGGACCTACTACGTCTGCTCAACCTGCGGCGCCGTGCTGGATTACCAGTACAATCCCACCACCATCGCAGCAGAGGTCATCCCGGCCAAGGGCCATGACTGGGTCCGCGTCGAAGGCGGGGACCCGGGTGACTGCCAGCACCAGGGAAAGAAATTCTACGAATGCTCCCGCTGCGGAGAACCTTATATCGAATACCTGGGCTACGGACCGCATGCCCCCGGTTCCTGGACGGATTTCTCCTATGACGAACACTGCAGAATCTGCTACCTCTGCGGAGAATATCTCTATGACACCCTGACCGGTCACTATTACGATACCATACTGGCGTCCAATCATGACCACCATGTGCGCCAGTGCAGGGACTGCGGCAGGGTTGAGGATGAAGCCCATGTGTACGGCAATCCGCTGCAGATGTACTGCGTCCCGACGCCCGGAAATGAATCCGCTACCCACACCGCCCGCTGCTATGTCTGCGGATATGAGGAAACGGCACCCCATGTGATGGAATACGGTATCTGCCAGTACTGCAAATACTCCCCTTAAGTCAACATAAAAAGAGACGGCTTCTGCCGTCTCTTTTTTTTATATCATTCCGCCCGCATCTCCTGCAGCCTGCGGATTTTGCCCCGGATGCGCTGCAGCGCATTGTCGATGCTTTTGCCGCTCCGGTTCAGTTTGTCGGCGATCTGCAGGTAATCCATGCCCGCAAGGTACAGCTCCAGCACCTTCTTTTCGAGAGGGCTTAAGGCCGCCCGGATCTTCTGCTCCAGCTCAGCCCGCTCTTCCTCCCGCAGCACCACGAACTCCGGATCCGATTCCGGTCCGGCGGAAAGATGCACCCGGCTCTCCTCCATCTCGGAAAGGGACACGGATTCATTTAAGGGCCGGTGCTTGTTGCGGGCAGCCGTAGCCACGGCGGAATACATCTGCCGCCTGATGCAGACCTCCGCAAAGGTGGAAAAGGAGGCGCCCCGGTCGGGCCGGTATTCCCGGACAGCCTTGAACAGCCCCCACATGCCCTCCTGCAGGAGATCCTCCGTATCGCCGCCCTCCAGGAACAGGGCCCTGGCCCTGATCTTCACCAGCGGCTTGTATTTGTTCATCAGATACTCCCCGATGGCCTCTTCCCCATCCTGAAACCGGGCAATCAGTTCCTCGTCGGAATACGTATCGTAGACGTTGCTCATCTTTTCTTTTATTTCCTCTGATAAAGCCGCTGGTGCAGGATTTCGTAGGCCAGCACCCCGCAGGCCACCGATGCATTCAGGGAATCAATGTTCCCCTTCATCGGAATCGCCGCGGTAAAATCACATTTTTCCCGGACCAGGCGGGATACGCCGCTGCCCTCGCTGCCGATCACCAGGCCGATGGGGCCGGTGAGATTACAGTCGTACATCACCGTTCCGCCCATGTCCGCGCAGACAAACCAGAGGCCCTTTGTTTTCAGCTCCTCGATGGCCGCGCCGATATTGGACACCTTGGCCACCGGAACATAGTTCACCGCCCCGGCGGAGGCTTTGGCCGCCACTGCGGTCAGGCCTGCGCTTCTGTGCTTCGGGATAATCACCCCGTGGGCGCCAGCCTGGTTGGCCGTGCGGATGATCGCGCCGAGATTGTGCGGGTCCTCGATGCCGTCCAGCAGGATAATAAAGGGATCCTCCCCCTTTTCCGCCGCGGCAGAAAGGATATCCTCCACCGAAGAATAGGCGTAGGCCGCAGCCTGGGCGATAACGCCCTGGTGCTGGCCCGTCTCGGACATCTGGTTCAGCCGCTCCTTTTTGACAAAGCTGACGATGGTATTCTGCTTTTTCGCTTCCCGTAAGATCGTCAGCACCGCACCGTCCCTGCAGCCGTCCAGCACAAAAAGCTTGTCCACGGTCCTGCCGGCACGGAAGGCCTCAAGCACCGCATTTCTTCCCTCTATCCGGGTCAGGTCTTCTTCACGTTCCTTCTCCACTGCCTTCTCCTTCCTCCAGAAGCGCTATTTCCACCAGCTCCATCATCCGGTCGGTCTCCCCGTTCAGGTACAGGTAACCCATCACCGCCTCAAATCCCGTGGCCCGGCGGTAATCCGTCACCGGCGCGTTCTTCGGGGTCGTGGGGGAATGGGCATTTCTGCCCCTGCGGTAGATCTCCGCCTCTTTTTCCGTGAAATACGGCTTCAGCGTCTCCGCCATCTTCGACTGGGTCACCGCCTTGACCAGGTCGGCGCACCGCTTGTTCAGCCGGTTCACCGAGACGTCATGCCGGGCCGTCACCACGGTACGCACCACCAGCTCGTAGACCGCATCCCCGATATAGGCCAGGGTCAGAGGCGCATACTGCCCTGCCGGCTTTCCCGGCAGGGCAAATCGTTCAAAATCCAAATTCAGGCTTTTTTCCACTTAACACCCTCTCTGGTATCCTCCAGAATAATTCCCATGTCCAGAAGCTGCGCGCGGATCTCGTCGGCCCGGGCAAAATTCTTTGCCTTTCTCGCCGCCTGCCGCTCCGCGATCAGGGCTTCCACCTGCTCGTCAAGGCTTACCTCTTTCCGCTTCGTCACAAGGCCCAGGATGCCGCAGAGCAGATCCAGCTCCTCTAAAAGCTTTCCGGCAAAGGCCCCGCTGACACCGTTCTTCACCTCGGTGTTGGCGAATTTCACCAGCTCGAATACCGCGGAAATGGCGTCCGCCGTATTGATATCATCCTCCATGGCCGCTTCGAATTTCTCTCTGAAGCCGGCAAGGGCGCCGAGCTTCTCCTTCTCCGCTTCCGTAAGCGCACCTTCGCCTGCAGCTTCCCGCAGGGCATCCGCGCAGGTCAGGATACGCTCCAGGGCATTTTTGGAGGAATCCATGATTGCCCGGCTGAAATTCAAGGGGCTTCTGTAGTGGGCCGTCAGGGTAAAGTAGCGAAGCACCTGGGGATCGTATTCCTCGCAGATTTCCCGCACGGTAAAGAAATTCCCCAGGGATTTGCTCATCTTGTCCCCGTTGACCTTCAGGAAGGCATTGTGCAGCCAGTAGCGGGCAAAGGGCACGCCGCTGGCGCATTCGCTCTGGGCGATTTCATTCTCATGATGGGGGAAAATCAGGTCCTCGCCGCCGCCGTGGATATCGATGGTCTCGCCCAGGTACCGTTTGGACATGACCGAGCATTCGATATGCCAGCCGGGACGGCCGTCGCTCCAGGGAGAGGGCCAGGAGGGCTCTCCCTCCTTCTTCGGCTTCCAGAGCACGAAATCCAGCGGATCCTCCTTCTGCTCCTCACCGGTTACCTTAATCTCCCGGTTGCCGGAACGCAGGTCATCCAGGTTCTTGTGGGAAAGCTTGCCGTATTCGTCGAATTTTCTGGTGCGGAAATACACCGTGCCGTTCACCGCATAGGCATAGCCCTTGTCGATAAGCTGCTGTATCATTTCAATCATACCGCCGATTTCCTGGGTTGCCAGGGGATGGGTGGTGGCCGGCAGGATATTCATGGCCTCCATATCCTTCTTGCACTCGGCAATATAACGGGTGGAAATCTCCTCGGAGGAGACGCCTTCCTCGTTGGCTTTGTTGATAATTTTATCGTCCACGTCGGTAAAATTGCTGACATAATTCACGTCGTAGCCCTTGTACAGCATGTACCGTCTCAAGGTATCGAAGACAATCATGGGCCGGGCATTACCGATGTGGATGAGATTGTATACGGTGGGTCCGCAGACGTACATCTTCACCTTGCCCTCTTCCAGGGGAATGAAGTCTTCTTTTGTCTTGGTCAGGGTGTTGTAGAATTTCATTGTATTTTCCTCCGATAACCGGCCCGGACACTTTCCCGGGACCGGAATTGTCTTTAATTTTCTTCCAGCAGACAGACGGCCTGCGCGGCAATGCCTTCGCCGCTTCCGGTAAAGCCCAGGCCCTCCTCGGTGGTGGCCTTCACGTTAATCCGGCTTGCCGGCACCTTTACCGCGTCCGCTATTTTTTTTATCATTTCCGGCAGATAAGCCGCAAGCTTTGGTTTCTGGGCAATAATCGTCGCGTCGATATTGCCCACCGTACAGCCTGCATGGGAAATCAGCTCCCGGGTCTTTTCCAGAAGCAGAAGGCTTGATATTCCCTTAAAAGCCGGGTCCGAATCCGGGAAATGATACCCGATATCTCTAAGACCCGCGGCCCCCAGCAGGGCATCCATCACCGCGTGCAGCAGCACGTCCGCATCGGAATGGCCCAGCAGGCCCTTTTCATAGGGAATTTCCACCCCGCCCAGGATGAGCTTCCTGTCCGGCACAAGACGGTGCACGTCATATCCGGTACCGATACGCATGGTTTCTTCCTCCTCTGCGCGCAAAAGCAAAAGCCGTCTTTTTACGCGCTCTTTAATTGAAGCCGAACAGCTTCTGGGCTACCACATAGATGGCGTTTACGATATCCCTGGCGGTTTTGTTCTCCACATTGGACACCAGGCCCGTCAGGTCATAGCGGATCCGCCGGTAAATCGGCGGGCACTCCCGTTTCAGCCGATGCCAGAGTTCATTCCTCTTCTGGATGTATTCCGGATTCTTCGAACGAATTATCAGGACGGAGGACACCGCCATGATAATGCCCAGATAATGACACATATAGGCCTTCTTCCGGCCGTTCAGCTCCTTGTAGTGTTCCGAGATGAAATCAATCATCAGCTCGTTGACGTGAAGCTGCTGGTCGAGCCGGCCCAGCATCACCTGCTCGTTCACGGACTGGTCTGCCCTTCCGATATAATACCGGTAGAAATCCACGTCCAGGTAATACATGTTTTTCACCTTCAGGAAGGGTTCAAAGGCATAAATATTGTCCACGTAGAAGCAGTGCTCCGGGAGCTTTAAGCCGCACTCCCGCAGAAGGCCCGTGCGGTAAATGATGGAATGCATCAGCACGTACTGGGTGGGGCCGAGAACGCCCATGTGCGCCCAGGTAAACAGCCCGTGCTTCGGGAAAACAAAGGGGTAGCGCATGGTGCGCTTGTGCTTCGCCCCCTCCTTGTCATAGACAAAATTCGAAAAGAGGACGTCGGTAACGATGCCCTTTTCCAGAAGGCCTTTCAGGGTCTCCAGGATCTTCATATAAGCCTTCAGGTCAACGTGGTCGTCACTGTCCACCACCTTGAAATACAGACCGGTGGCCTTCTCGATACCGGTATTGACCGCGCCGCCGTGGCCCTTGTTCTCCTGGTGTATGGCCCGGACGATCCCGGGATAATTTTTCTCATATTCATCGGCAATGGCGGCGGTATTGTCCTTGACCGAACCGTCGTCCACAATCAGGATTTCAACATTATCCCCGCCGGGAAGCAGGGATTCGATACAGTTGCGCATGTATCCTTCGGAATTATAGCAGGGTATGGCAATGCTCAGTAGTTTCATTTATCGTCAGTGGCTGCGCCGTTCCTCCTTATAAATTTATACTTCCTTGATTCTTATATTTCCTGCATAAAGCTTTCGACCATTGTAAAAATATATGATACAATAAATCCGGAACTTTTCCAAGACCCTATCGAAAATAAAAGAGGAAAGAGTAATGCTCATAAAAAATGCCCTGGTTATCAGTCCGGAAAACGGACTTCATGAAATCCTGGATGTGCGTATCGCGGCCGGCCGCATCACCGGCCTGGGAAAATACGAGGCCGAAGAAGGCGAGGAGGTGCTGGAGGCTTCCGGCCTTATCCTGACCCCCGGCCTGTGTGACACCCATGTACATTTCCGGGACCCGGGACAGACCGCCAAGGAAGATCTCCACACCGGCGCCCTGGCCGCGGCCGCGGGCGGCTTTACCGACGTGATCTGCATGGCCAATACCGTCCCCGTGGTGGACAATACAAAGATTCTGCGGGATAACCTGACCCGGGCAGCAGCGGAGAAAATCCACATACACCAGGCGGCCGCCGTCTCTGTGGGCTTTAAGGGCTGCAAACTTACGGATATGGAAGCTTTAAAAGCCGCCGGCGCGGCGGGCTTTACCGACGACGGCATCCCCTTGACGGATGCTGCCTTCGTCCGCCGGGCCATGGAGAAGGCGAAAAGCCTGGGCCTGCCCGTCAGTCTCCATGAGGAGGACCCG
>CADBNF010000029.1 GCA_902796005.1 uncultured Lachnospiraceae bacterium
AATACGGCAGTTTTTTTAATTACTCCTGGTTTATCGTCGACACCCCCATGGTCATCTCTTCCAGCACATCCAGCACCAGCCGGACCGTATCCAGGGATGTCAGCATGGTGACATTGTGCTGCGCCGCGCAATGCCGGATGGCAAAACCGTCCGGATAATGCAGGCCGGACCGGATTGCCCGGGTATTAATCACGTAACTGACATAGCCCGAACGGATGGAATCCAGCACCTCGGTACTGCCCTCGCTGGGCTTTTTGCGGATCCGCGTCCGGATACCGTGGTTTTTCAGCACCTCTCCCGTCAGTGTCGTCGCCTCGATATTAAAGCCCATCCTGTAAAATCGCTCGATTAAGGGTACCGTCTCCCGCTTGTCCTCGTCCGCCACACTCACCAGCACCGTACCGTAATTCTTCAGAGTCAGCCCGGCGGCAATCAGCGCCTTATAGGCTGCCCGATGCAGCTTTTTGTCATAGCCGATGGCCTCTCCCGTGGATTTCATCTCAGGAGAAAGGTACGTCTCCATCCCCTCCAGCTTGGAAAAGGAAAATACCGGTACCTTCACATAAAACCGCTCCTTTTCCTTCGGATAAAGGCAGGTGATTCCCTGCTCCTTTAAGGATTTGCCCAGCATGACCAGGGTGCACATGTCCGCCAGGGGCCAGCCGGTGGCCTTGGAAAGGAAGGGCACCGTCCGGGAGGACCGGGGATTTACCTCGATGATGTACACCTGTTCATGCTCATCCACAATAAACTGGATATTGTACAGACCCACGATGCCGATGGCCGGACCCAGCCGCAGGGTATACTCCAGAATGGTTTCTTTAACCTTCTCCGAAAGTGTGTATGGGGGATAAACACTGATGGAATCTCCGGAATGCACCCCCGTGCGCTCCACCAGCTCCATGATGCCGGGCACGAACACGTCTTTTCCGTCGCAGACCGCATCCACTTCCACCTCCTTGCCCCGGATGTAGCGGTCCACCAGCACCGGCTTATCCTTATCCATGGCCACCGCATCCCGCAGGTAATGCCACATGCTCTCTTCTCCCGCAACAATCTGCATGGCCCGGCCGCCCAGAACGAAGCTGGGCCGCACCAGCACCGGGTAGCCGATCCTTGCCGCCGCCTTAATGCCCTCTTCGATATCCGTCACGGCCGTACCTTCCGGCTGCGGAATACCCAGGGACAGCAGAAGCTTTTCAAACAAATCCCGGTTCTCCGCCCGGTCAATGGCGTCCCTGTCCGTACCGATAATCCTGACGCCCCGCTCAGCCAGGGCAGTGCCTAAGTTGATGGCCGTCTGTCCGCCCAGGGTGACAATAACCCCCTCAGGCTTTTCCAGGGTTATGATATTCATCACATCCTCGGGGAACAGGGGTTCAAAATACAGCTTGTCCGCACAGGTATAATCCGTGGAAACCGTTTCCGGATTGTTGTTGATGATGATCGCTTCATAGCCGGCCTTCTGAATCGTCTGCACCGCGTGAACCGTGGAATAATCAAATTCCACGCCCTGGCCGATACGGATGGGGCCGGCGCCGAGCACGATGATTTTCTTCCTGCCGGATATTCTGGATTCGTTCTCCTCCTCATAGGTGGAATAAAAATAAGGCACATAGCTGTCAAATTCCGACGCGCAGGTGTCGATCATTTTGTAAACGGGAAGGATTTCCGCTTCCTGCCGCAGCCGGAAGATTTCCTCCTCGGTGCGGTTCCACAAAACCGCGATTTCCCGGTCGGAAAAGCCCATGCGCTTGGCTTCCTTCAGGATGTCAACGGAACCCGGGTTTTCCCGCAGTCTCTCCTCCTCCCGGACAATATTCGAAAGGCCGCGCAGGAAGAAGGGATCGATGCCCGTTTTCTCAAAAAGCACGTCCTCCTTCGTCCCCCGGCGGATAAGGCCTGCCAGGGCAAAGATCCGGTCGTCCCGGCCTTTTTCGATGTAGGCCAGCAGTTCCCGGGTCTCCTCGGCCTCTGTTTTGGCATCATACAGGTGAAAATGCCCGGTTTCCAGTGACCGGATACCCTTCAGAAGGCTTTCCTCAAAGGTCCTGCCGATACTCATGACCTCCCCGGTGGCCTTCATCTGGGTGGACAGGGAATTGTCCGCCTCGGTGAATTTATCAAAGGGGAATCTCGGAAGCTTGGTAACCACATAATCCAGGGAAGGCTCGAAGGCCGCGCAGGTGTTGGCCAGGGCGATTTCCTCCAGAGTCAGGCCGACGCCGATTTTCGCGGAAACCCGGGCAATGGGATAGCCGCTGGCCTTGGATGCCAGGGCAGAGGACCGGGAGACCCGGGGATTGACCTCGATCAGGTAATACTGAAAGGAAGCCGGATCCAGGGCGAACTGCACATTGCAGCCCCCTTCTATCTCCAGGGCCCGGATTATTTTCAGGGCGCTGGACCGCAGCATCTGGTATTCTTTGTTGGTCAGGGTCTGGGATGGGCAGACCACGATGGAATCGCCGGTGTGAATCCCGACCGGATCCAGGTTTTCCATGTTACAGACAGTGATGGCCGTATCCGCGCTGTCCCGCATGACCTCGTATTCGATTTCCTTAAAGCCCCTGACACTTTTTTCGATGAGCACCTCGCCCACGGGAGAAATCTCCAGGGCATTTTTAAGGAGAGGCAGGAATTCCTCCCTGCTTTCGGCAAAGCCGCCTCCGGTTCCGCCCAGGGTAAAGGCAGGCCTTAAGACCAGGGGATAGCCGATTTTCTCCGCAATGCCCAGGCCTTCCTCCGTATTTGCCGCAATCCCTGAAGGCAGGACCGGTTCTCCCAGCTCTTCGCATAATTCCTTGAACAGTTCCCGGTCCTCTGCCCGTTCGATGGGCCGGCTTTTCGTCCCCAGAAGCTCTGTCCGGCATTCTGCAAGAATGCCCTTTTTCTCCAGCTGCATGGCCAGGTTCAGGCCGGTCTGTCCGCCGATGCCCGGCAGGATGGCGTCCGGCCGCTCATAGCGAATGATTTTCGCAATGTACTCCAGAGTAAGGGGAGCCATATAGACCTTGTCGGCAATGGCCGTATCCGTCATGATGGTGGCGGGATTGGAATTGCACAGGATGACCTCGTATCCTTCCTCCTTAAGCGCCAGACAGGCCTGGGTTCCGGCATAGTCAAATTCGGCGGCCTGCCCGATGACGATGGGTCCGGACCCGATGACCAGGATTTTCTTAATATCCGTTCTCTTCGGCATGCTTTTCCTCCTCCATCAGACGGATGAATGCGTCAAAAAGATACCCGCTGTCTTCCGGTCCCGGCGCACTTTCCGGATGAAACTGGACGGAGAAGGCCCGGTCTCTCTCACAGCGCAGTCCTTCCACCGTTTTATCCAGCAGATTCAGGTGGGTTACACGTAAGGGCGTGCCGGCAAGGCTTGCGGCATCCACGGCATAGGAATGGTTCTGAGCGGTAATTTCCACCCTGCCGGTTTCCAGGTTCTTCACAGGATGGTTTCCGCCCCGGTGTCCGAATTTCAGCTTATAGGTTTTCCCGCCGTAGGCCCTGGCGATGATCTGGTGTCCCAGGCAGATGCCGAATACCGGCTTCTCTCCCAGAAGCTGCCGGATGGTTTCCGCTGTTTCCGGCACGTCCGCCGGATCCCCCGGCCCGTTCGAGAGAAAAATCCCGTCCGGATTCAGGCTGCGTATCTCCGCCGCCGTCGTATTCCAGGGAAGGACGGTTACCCGGCAGCCTTTGGCTTGCAGGACGCGCAGGATATTTTTCTTCATCCCGCAGTCCAGGGCAGCCACATGAAACCGCTCTTCTTGGCAGGCGGGAAAAATCTTGACTGACCCGGTGCTGACCAGGGAGACCGTATTTTTCGGAACTTCCGTGTTTTCCAGGACGGCCAGGGCCGCAGAAAGGGGCGTGTCCGCAGCGGTCAGGAGGACCTTTTCCGTACCTGCTTCCCGAATCCTCCTGGTCAGCATCCGGGTATCCGGGCCGTACATGCCGGGAATTCCGTATTCCTTCATGGCGGCGTCCAGGGTCTTTGTACAGCGGAAATTGGAGGGTTCTTCCGTATATTCCCTGACAATCATCGCGCCGAGGGAAGGCCTGTCTGTCTCCCAGTCCCCGTCATTTATCCCGTAATTTCCGATAAGAGGGTAGGTCATCACCACTGCCTGACCGGTATAGGAGGGGTCTGACAGGATTTCCTGGTAACCGGCCATGGAGGTGTTGAATACCAGTTCACAAACGCTGTCCTTCTCCGCGCCGAAGCCGTATCCGCAGACCTCCGTACCGTCCTCGAACACCAGTTTCCGGTTAAAACGCATTTCTTTCAGCCTCCTTGTTTCGTTTCTCGGAGAGCCGCTGCTCGAACCGGTTTTTCCGGCTGTCCGCCGGCACCGCCGTCGGATAGTCCCCGTCAAAGCAGGCGCTGCAGAAATCCGGCTTTCCCACAAGCTCCGCCAGGCTTTCCGCCGGCAGGTACCCCAGGGAATCAGCGCCGATGTATGCGGCGATTTCCGGGACGGAAAGCCGGCAGGCTATCAGGTTCTCCCGGGAATCGATGTCCGTCCCGTAATAACAGGGATTCAGGAAGGGTGGAGAAGAAATCCGCATGTGGACCTCGGATGCGCCGGCGTCTTTAAGCAGCTTTACAATCTGGCCGCTGGTGGTGCCCCGGACGATGGAATCATCCACGAGTACGATCCGCTTACCCCGCACCGCTTCCTCGATGACGGACAGCTTTATCCGCACCTGATCCTGCCGGCCCTCCGGTGCAATGAAGGTCCTGCCGATATATTTGTTTTTGATAAAACCGATACCGTAGGGGATGCCGGACCGCCGGGAAAAGCCCAGGGCCGCATCCAGGCCGGAATCCGGCACACCGATGACCAGATCTGCCTCACAGGGATGCTCCCTGGCCAGGATTTCTCCTGCCCGTATGCGGGCTTCATGAACAGATACCCCGTCCAGGACGGAATCCGGCCGGGCAAAATAAATGTATTCAAAGATACATGGCCTGGGCTTTCTTTTCCCGCAGTGCTCCCGCCTGGAAATCACCTCTCCTTCGCAGAACACCAGGATTTCTCCGGGGAGAAGGTCCCGGATAAATTCCGCGCCGACGGCTGCCAGGGCACAGCTTTCCGAAGCGGCGATATAGGTTCCGTCCGGCCTTTTTCCGTAACAAAGCGGCCTGAAGCCGTAAGGGTCCCGGGCCAGAATCATCTTTCTGGCGGAAAGGATGATCAGGGAGTAGGCCCCTTCCAGCACATTCATGGCCCGGCTTACCGCCTCCTCGATGGAAGGGGCCGTCAGCCTTTCCCGGGTAATGATGTAAGCAATGGTTTCGGTATCCGAAGTGGTATGGAAAATCGCGCCGGACAGCTCCAGTTCGCCCCGAAGCTTCCAGGCATTGGACAGGTTCCCGTTGTGGGCCACCGCCATTCTTCCCTTCACATGATTGACCTCTATGGGCTGGCAGTTCGCCCGATTGTTTCCCCCGGTGGTTCCGTACCGGGTGTGGGCCACCGCCATCGATCCTTCAGGAAAGGCGGCGAGCCGTTCGGGCGTAAACACCTCGCCCACCAGCCCCAGGTCCTTGTGGGAGACAAACAGGCCGTCGTCATTGACCACGATGCCGCAGCTTTCCTGCCCCCTGTGCTGCAGGGCATACAGTCCGTAATAGGCCAGCTCTGCTGCTTTTACCGGCTCTTCGGCGTAAACGCCGAAGATGCCGCATTCCTCGTGTATAGCCATCTTCCTTCCTTTCTCCAAACCTGCTGTCCGTTTCTCTGCTTACTCCCATTCCACCGTCGCCGGCGGCTTGGCCGTAATGTCATAGACCACCCGGCTGATGCCCGGCACTTCGCCGGTTATCCGGCCCGACACCTCCTCCAGCACGGAAAATGGCAGCCGGCTCCACTGGGCCGTCATGAAATCCTCGGTGTCAACAGCCCGCAGGACCACGGTGCTGCCGTAGGCCCTGGCATCGCCCTTCACGCCTACGCTTTTCAGATCCGTCAGCACGGCAAAATACTGATCCGGACGTTCATCCACCGGCAGGCGGTCCACCTCCTCCCGGAAGATGGCATCGGCATCCTGCAGAAGCTTCACCCGCTCCGCCGTCACTGCCCCGATGATCCGGACCGCAAGTCCGGGGCCGGGAAACGGCTGCCGGTACACCAGCTCGTCGGGTATGCCGAGGGCCGTTCCGACTTTGCGCACCTCGTCCTTGAAAAGCTCCCGAAGCGGTTCGGCGATTTCGGAAAAGGACATGCGTTCCGGCAGACCGCCCACATTGTGGTGGCTTTTAATAACCGCTGAATCCCCCTTTCCGCTTTCGATTACGTCCGGATAAATGGTTCCCTGGGCCAGGACCTCGATGCTTCCCAGTTTTTTCGCCTCTTCCTCAAAGACCCGGATGAATTCTTCACCGATAATCTTCCGCTTTCTCTCCGGCTCGGTCACCCCCTGCAGCTTCCTTAAAAACCGCTCCCGGGCATCCACCCGTATAAGGTTCATCCCGAATTTTTCCTTAAAGGCGGTCTCCACCAGATCGCCCTCGTTCTTTCTGAGAAGGCCGTGGTCAACGAAGACACAGGTGAGGTTCTGCCCGACCGCCCGATGTAAAAGGACGGCGGCCACGGCGGAATCCACTCCGCCGGAAAGGGCAAGAAGAACCCTTTTGCCCGCCAGCTCCTTCCTGTATTTTTCAATGGAAGCCTTTACGAAACTGTCCGTCTGCCAGTCGCAGGAGCAGCCGCAGATATCCAGCAGGAAATTCTCAAGCATTTGCCTGCCGTATTCCGTATGGGTGACTTCTGGATGAAACTGCAGGGCATAAAGTCCCCTGCCCTCATCCGCAAAGGCGGCATTTTCACATTTCTCCGTCCGGGCCAGCGCAAGAAAGCCCTCCGGCAGCCGGGTAACCTGGTCCGTATGGCTCATCCAGCAGATGCTCTCCTCCGGCACCCCGGCAAAAAGCCGGCAGTCTGCCGTCATAAGCGGTGTCCTGCCGTATTCGGAAGCGCCGGAAGCGGCAGATACTTCTCCGCCGCACAGATAAGCCATCAGCTGGGCTCCGTAGCAGATGCCAAGCACGGGTATCCCCAGAGCCAGCACCGCCGGATCACACTTTGGCGAGCCGCTTTCATATACGCTGTTCGGCCCGCCGGTAAAGATGATGCCTTTGTATCCTGTTTCCTTTATCTCCCTGGCGGTAATACCGTCGCAGGGCCTGATTTCCGCATAGACCTGGTGCTCCCGGACCCTCCTTGCGATCAGCTGGCTGTACTGCCCGCCGAAATCCAGCACGAGAATTTTCTCCATAGGCTTTTTCTCCGTTTTTCCTGACTGAATTAAAGGTTTTCCTTCAGTCTTCTCATGATTTCCTGATAGGCTTCCTCAACGCCTCCCAGGTCTCTTCGGAAGCGATCCTTGTCCAGCTTCTCCTTCGTTTCGCTGTCCCACAGCCTGCTGGTATCCGGGCTGATTTCATCCGCCAGAACCACCGTGCCGTCGGCTGTCCGGCCGAATTCCAGCTTGAAGTCCACCAGGGTCACACCGCACAGCTTCCAGATATCCTTAAGCGCCGCATTTGCGGCAAAGGCATATTTTTTGATGGTCTCGATTTCTTCCTTCGTCGCAAGGCCCAGGGCCAGGGCATGATATTCGTTCAGCAACGGGTCCCCCAGGGCATCATTTTTATAGGAAAACTCGATGGTGGGCGCCGCAAAGACGATGCCCTCCTCCACGCCGTAGTTCTTCGCGAAAGATCCGGCGGCAATATTTCTGACAATGACCTCCAGCGGGATGATCTCCACCTTCTTTACCAGGGTTTCCCGATCGGAAAGCTCCCGTATAAAGTGGGTGGGGATGCCCAGGCGCTCCAGCTTCTGCATCAGCAGGTTGCTCATGCGGTTGTTGATGATGCCTTTGCCGGCAATGGTTCCCTTTTTCAATCCGTTAAATGCAGTGGCGTCGTCCTTGTAGGAGACGATAAGCGCCTCCGGATCCTCCGTCGCAAATACCTTTTTTGCCTTACCCTCATACAGCTGTTCCCGTTTTTCCATTCTTCTTCCTTCCTTCTTTCCCCGGAATCCTCTTCCGGAACAAAAAAAAGACAAAGACGCCTGCACAAAAGACGCCTTTGCCTTATGTCTGAACTTATACACCGAGCTTTTCGGTTTGTCAAGTCTGTTTTGCCTTGCCCGGCGTCCCGCAGCCGGACCATTTCTCTGCCCTTATTCGGGGATTTCCCGGGCCAGGGAAGCGTTTTTATAAGCGAGGTCTGCCGTAACTTCTTTTTGGATACGGATTTCCTTCGGGAAATGCACCGCCGCGTCCTCTGAGGGCAGTTCGATCTCCAGAATGGCTTTATCCTTCCAGAAGGGATATACGTCGATTTCGAAATACTGGTTTTCCCAGGTCAGGCAGTAACGGGTCTTGCGGATGGGGTGCCGGCTCATGTCCGCATCCATCAGGCAGTCCAGGTATTCCCTTTCGCTCAGCCTTCTTTCCACTTCCACCCGTTTCAGGCCGTCCGCCCCCGCCGGCTTTTTCACCGTCTCGAAATACACATAGCTGCCGTCCGCGCCTCTCTGGCGCACCCGGCGTTCTCCGCCCTCCGGCGCGTTCAGGTAGGTCTGCACGATTTCCACCTTGCGGCAGGAAGGAAAATGCTCCAGCCAGTAAGTATCCGGATAGTCAATCAGGTATTTCCGTTCGATTTCGTAGGGCTCGGGCTCTCCGAGGAAACGGTCGATCTCCGCCAGCAGACGGCGGAGCTTGTCTTCAAAGTCCGTGGAATTGTCGATAACCCGCAGGTGGGGATGCCCGGTCCAGGCGGCAATCAGCCGGTCATCCAGGACAACGGCCTCCTCCGGCGTCTCCGATCTGGCGGCATTGTTGGACAGGGTGTAGGCCTCTTCCGCCCCCTTTGCCGCGGTAACCAGGTGAAAGACCGCGTCGTACCTGTCCCGCAGATCCACCTCGGAGCTCTCCATCTTCGTAAGCCAGGAGGCATAGTCCAGGGGTTCCAGGTAGGCCTTGTTGTCCATGATGCCCCGGTCGCAGACGATGAGGATTTTCTCCGCCTTCATGGTGCGGGCTGCCCGTTCAAAGGCCGCTTCCTTGGCCAGCTGCAGCTTCGCCAGCTCCACCTGGAAGTCCAGCACCGAGCCGCAGGTTGTCGGCGAGACGCCGCCGGTAATCAGCTCCGTGGCGGTCTCGGGGATAAAAAGCACCCGGTAGCCCCGGTTTTCAAAATGCTCGTGAATCCTGCCCATGGCCGTGGTCTTGCCCGCACAGGGGCCGCCGGTCAGTACGATTTTCGTGATTTCCATGATTTCTGTCTCCTCCCGCCGGGTTAAAAGCTCTTCTACGGAAATATGATAGAGGGCGGCCAGCTTCCTGAGCATCTGGGTCCCGGGCTTTGCCCGGCCGTTTTCCCATTTGGAAACCGCCTTGTCGGTAATGCCGAGCTTTTCCGCCAGCTCCGCCTGGGTAAGCGCTGCTTTCCGCCGCAGATCATACAGGTAATTGCCGAAGGCATAATCGCTGCCCATTTACGTTTCTCCTTTGTTTCGTAAGCGCCGGCCCGAAGGCCTTCCTTTGCTGTACTTTTATTATATCCGCAGTCTTTTCCGGGATCAATACCGCCGGAGGTGAATCCCGGTAGAGATCCGCCCCCGGCGGTAAAATAAGGCAGGTCTGTGCGGACAGACTGCCCGGAAATGATTTACTTTTCTTCCTTGAGAAGGCCCGTAAGGCAGTCCATGCTCAGCAGAATGGTTGAAGTGTTGTGCAGCAGCGCGCTTACCGCCGGCGGCAGGATACCGAATGCTCCCAGCAGGATGAGTGCGCCGTTGAAGCCCATAACGAAGCGGTAATTGCGGTTGATCCGCTTCATCAGCGCATCGCTTAAACGCTTCAGCCAGACAAGCTCATACAGGTTTTCCGCGGCGATGGTGATATCCGCCACCTCTCTGGCAATGACGGCGCCGGTTCCCACGGCGACGCCCACGTCCGCCAGGGACAGGGCCGGCGTATCATTGATTCCGTCACCAATCATGATAACGGTTCTTCCGGCCTCATGCTCGGAACGGATATAGGCCGCCTTGTCCTCCGGCAGGATTTCCGCCCGGTATTCGTCCACACCGATTTCGGAGGCCGTACGTTCGGCAATTTTCCGGCTGTCCCCCGTCAGCATGACGGTTTTCCCGATACCTTCCCTTCGCAGAGCCTCCACTGCTCCTGCAGCCTCGGGCCGTACCGGATCGGAGATGCCGATGGCGGCGGACAAAACGCCTCCTATCCCCAGATACAGCCAGGACAGGGACTGGGACAGTGTCTCAAACCGTTCCCTGTCTCCGGGAAGGATTTCGACCTTTTCATCCTCGAAAACAAAATGCGCGCTGCCGATAACCGCGCGTTTTTCTCCTATCTTCGTGGCAATACCGTGGGCAACCACATATTCCACTTCGCTGTGCATCTCCTGATGGGCAAGGCCTTTTGCCTTTGCCGCCTGTATGACGGCATTTGCCACCGAATGGGGGAAATGCTCTTCGAGGCAGGCAGCCGTGCGGAGCATTTCTTCCTCTTTTTCTCCGTTGAAGGGCACAACCTCCGTAACCGTCGGACAGGCTTTGGTCAGGGTGCCGGTTTTGTCGAAAATCACTGTATCCGCCCCGCTGACCAGTTCCATGTACCTGCCGCCCTTTACGGTTATATTATGGCGGCCAGCCTCCCGCATGGCGGAAAGCACGCTCAAGGGCATGGACAGCTTCAGGGCACAGGAGAAATCCACCATCAGTACGGAGATGGCTCTGGCCACATTGCGGGTGAGAAGCCAGGTAAGAAGGCTTCCGCCCAGGCACCAGGGAACCAGTCTGTCCGCCAGCCTGCCCGCTTTGGATTCCACTCCGGACTTCAGCCGTTCGGAATCCTCAATCATACGGACAATTCTGTCATACCGGTTTTCCCCGGCTGCACGGGTCACCCGGATCACGCAGTTTCCCTCTTCCACCACCGAGCCGGCATAGACCGCCGCGCCGGGCCGTTTGGCCACCGGCACGCTTTCGCCGGTGAGGGATGCCTGGTTCAGCATGACGTCTCCCTGCTCCAGGATACCGTCCAGCGGCAGTACATGCCCTGTGTGAACCAGAATCCGGTCCCCGGGAACGACGCCGGACAGGGGAACGGCACAGGGTGTCCCCTCTTCGTCAAGGCGCCACACCTTATCCACCTGCAGGGACATGCTCCTGGCCAGGTCCTCCACGGATTTCTTATGGGTCCACTCCTCCAGAAGCTCTCCCAGCTTCAGCAGGAAATTCACCGATCCCGCCGTGGAAAAGTCCCGGGTGACCAGGGCTGCGGTGATGGCGATACCGTCCAGCACGTCCACCGTCAGATGACCGGTGGCGGCCGTCTTCACTGCCCGGAAAATCCGGGGAAGGGTTTCTCCCACCGTGAGGGCAATACGCAGCGGCGCAGGCAGGAAAAGCCGCCTTAAGAAATGCCGCATCACATGAAACACCAGTTTTTCCTTGTACTGCCGGTTCATCAGACGGCTGCTGTGGACCGTAAGGTCCACTTCTTTGGCCGCTTGCGCATAGGAGAAGCCCGAAAGCGCTTTCACCAGGCCGGCGCGCTCTGTATGATACAGGATAATGATCCCGCAGGTACGCTCATGCACCGTCACCTGGTCCACGCCTTCGCAGTTTTTAAGCCAGGCCTCCAGAATATCCGCCTCCCGTATGCTCATGGAAGGGACCTCTGCCCGCAGACGGATCCTGCCCGGCGTCTCATGCATGATACGAAATCTCATGCCGGTTCGCCTTCTCCGATAACCGCGGCCTCAGCCTCAGCCGCTTCCGCCTTTGCCCTTTCCTCATTCAGCTTCTTCGCTTCCGCCAGAATGTCTGAGCAGCTTTCCTGGAACAGCTCAACCTGCTTCATCACCTCATCCTGGCAGCGAAGCGCCGCCGCCGTAACATGCACATACGCCTTTTTTGCATCCTTACTGGACAGAATTTTAAATCCAGCCGAGCCGAAAAGTACGCCTCCCACAAACAGAGCCAGCTTTGATCCAATTGTCATTTTTCTACCTCCTGTACTGCTATTCTCTGCTTTTTCCTATAAACGTAAACGACCAGGACCCCTGATATAAAAATACCGTGAAGTTAGTGATCGCTAACTACACGGTATTATACGTATTTTCCAAAAAAATTCAAGTACTTTTCCTATAACTGAAAAATGATTCCCACCGCTGCGGATATGATGATGAAAATGATGGGGCTCCACTTCAGCTTCCGGGTTCCGATAAACAGCAGGACCCCTAAAATGATATTTTTCCACAGAAACAGGGCGGAAAAAGAGCCTGTAGCGGCAAAGGCGGGCAGGTCCACCAGGGCCACTTTGGCCACATTTACGCCGGCCACGGTAATCATGGCAATGGAGGCGGGCCGAAGGCCGTAGAAGGCGCCTTCCACCAGCCGGTTTTTGCGGAATTTTTCCAGAAATTTCGCAATGATCAGGATAATGATCACGGAAGGGGCAGCCAGGCCGATGGTGGCCATGATGCCGCCGGCCACGCCTGCGGTTTTGAAGCCCGCATAGGTAGCCATATTGATGCCAATGGCGCCGGGCGTGGATTCGGACACGGCAATCATGTCCGCGATATCCGCATGGGAAAACCAGCCCGTCAGATCGGACATTTCATAAAGGAAGGGAAGGGTGGCCAGGCCGCCGCCCACGGAGAACAGGCCGGTCTTGAAAAACTGGAGAATCAGCTGAAGGAAGATCATTTCGTCTCCTCCTTCCCGGCATCCGCAGTCTCCGCTCCGGCCTTTGCCGCATTTTTCTTATTTTTAACCGTCGCCATGATGATGCCCGCTGCCCCTGCGCACAGGACCAGGATCACCGCCGGAATCTTCGCAGGCAGGAACCCGCCGAAGGCATGGAGGGCGAAAATAACCAGGTACAAAGCCAGGGTAAAGCCGTCCACCACCGAGGATTTCCAGAGGCGGAGCACCGCCTGCACGATGAGCACGCAGACACAGACCCGGATGCCCGCAAAGGCATGCTGCACCACCGGGTAGTTGGCAAAATTGGTTAAAAAGGCCGCAATGATGAGAATAATGATAATCGGACAGGTCAAAAAGCCGGCGCCGGCAGCCAGTGCTCCGGCCACACCGGCCTTCTTCTGTCCGATAAAGGTGGATACGTTTAAGGCGATCACCCCAGGCGTACACTGGCCGATGGAAAAATAATCCCGCAGGTCTTCCATGGTGGTCCAGTGTCTCTTGTCCACCAGCTCCCGCTCCAGAAGCGGAAGCATGGCGTAGCCGCCGCCGAAGTTGACAACGCCCAGTTTCAGAAAGGTGAGATACATCTCCCCTATGGTATGCATATCGGTCCTCCGTTTGTGAATCCTAAGGTCAGATAATTATATCCACAGGGGATACTTTACGTCAATCCCGATATTTCTCCTGCGCGTTTTTCGCCTTCACCGCCGCGCCAACAAACCCCAGGAATAACGGATGGGGCCGGTTGGGCCGGCTTTTGAATTCGGGATGATACTGCACGCCCACAAAGAAGGGGTGTCCGGGCAGCTCCACGGTCTCCACAAGGAGGCCGTCCGGAGAGAGCCCGCTTAAAACCAGGCCGGCTTTCGTAAGCGCATCCCGGTAATCGTTATTGAATTCATAGCGGTGACGGTGCCGCTCGGAAATGGAAAGGGTACCGTAGCATTTCTCCATCATCGTTCCCGGGGTAATGCAGCAGGGATAAGCCCCGAGCCTTAAGGTACCGCCCTTGTCAATTTCCTCCGACTGGCCCGCCATGAAGTCAATGACCTTATGCCCGCAGTTTTCGTCAAATTCTCCGGAGTGGGCATCCGCAATACCCGCCGCATTTCTGGCGTATTCGATCACCGCAATCTGCATCCCAAGACAGATGCCGAAATAGGGAACCTTATTTTTCCTGGCATATTCCGCGGTATAAATCATGCCGTCTATGCCCCGGCTTCCGAAACCGCCGGGCACGATGATGCCGTCGAAGCCGCCTAAAAGCTCCGAAACATTTTCCCGGGTGATGGTCTCCGAATCAATCCAGCCGATTTCCACATAGGAATCATAGCAGTTGCCCGCGTGCCTTAAGGCCTCCGCCACAGACAGGTAGGCGTCATGCAAGGCCACATATTTGCCCACCAGGCCGATGCGCACCCTGTCCTTCCGGCTGCCCATACGCTCCACCATCTGCGTCCATTCGGCCAGGTCGGGTTTCGGCGCGTCGATGCCCAGCTCCCTGCACACCACGTCGGAGAAGCCGGATTTCTCCAGCATCAGCGGTACCTCGTAAAGGTTCGGCAGGGTGCGGTTTTCGATAACGCAGTCCCGCTTCACGTTGCAGAACAGGGCGATTTTATCGAAAATGGACTTTTCCAGCGGCTCGTCGCAGCGCAGCACGATAACGTCGGGGTTTATCCCCATTCCCTGCAGTTCCTTGACCGAATGCTGTGTCGGTTTGGACTTGTGCTCTTCGGAACCGCTTAAATAGGGCACCAGGGTCACATGGATGAAAAGGCTGTTTTCCCGCCCAACCTCCAGGGAAATCTGCCGCACCGCCTCGATGAAGGGCTGGCCTTCGATATCCCCGATGGTACCGCCGATTTCCGTAATGACCACATCCGCGTTTGTCTTTTTCCCCACACTGTAGACAAATTCCTTGATTTCATTGGTGATATGGGGAATCACCTGCACCGTGGAGCCCAGGTATTCGCCCCTGCGTTCCTTGTTCAGCACATTCCAGTACACCTTGCCGGTGGTCAGGTTCGAGAATTTGTTCAGGTCCTCGTCAATGAACCGTTCATAATGCCCCAGATCCAGATCGGTTTCTGCGCCGTCTTCGGTGACGTACACCTCTCCATGCTGGTAGGGACTCATGGTGCCCGGGTCCACATTGATATAAGGGTCCAGCTTCTGGGCGGCCACTTTCAGGCCCCTGGCCTTTAAAAGCCTGCCTAAGGAAGCTGCCGTTATGCCTTTTCCGAGGCCGGATACCACACCGCCGGTGACAAAGATATACTTGCTCATTTTTCTTCTCCTTAACTGCGGCAGGAAAGAAATCAGACCGATATTTCCGCCGTCTCTCTTTCCGCGTCCGCGATAACGGGCCGCACTTCAGCCAGGAGGGCGTCCACCTGCTGCGGACACCGGCCGATATAAAGGGCCGGATCCAGCAGGGCTGTCATTTCCGCCTCCGTCAGGCCGAAAGCCTCTTCTTCGGCCAGCAGGGATAAAAGCCGGCATTTCTTTCCTTCCTTCATTTCCGCCGTGGCCTTCATCGAGCACTGCCGGATGATTTCATGGATTTTCTGCCGGTCCCCTCCCTTTTTCACCGCCTCCATCATCAGATTTTCCGTGGCGATAAAGGGAAGATAGTCTTTCAGGGTCTTCTCCACTATTTTTTCATTGACATGCAGTCCGTCGGTGATGTTCGCGCACAGGCGCAGCACCGCGTCTGCGCAGAGGAAGCCCTCGGGCAGGGAAATCCGGCGGTTCGCGGAATCGTCCAGGGTCCGCTCCATCCACTGCACGGAGGCCGTCATCGGCGCATTCGCCGATACCGACATCAGGTACCGGGACAGGGAGCAGATCCGCTCGCACCGCATGGGATTTCTCTTGTAGGCCATGGCCGAGGAACCGATCTGGTTCTTCTCAAAGGGCTCCTCCACCTGCCGGTCATGCTGCAGCAGCCGGATATCGTTGGCCATCCGGTAAGCGGACTGGGCAAGGGAAGACAGGGCATTCAGGATCCGGCTGTCCACCTTCCTGGGGTAGGTCTGCCCGCAGACGGTAAAGCAGTCCGTAAAGCCGAAATCCGCCGCGATCATCCGGTTCATTTCATCGATTTTTCCTTCGTCACCCTCGAACAGGTCCATAAAGCTTGCTTCCGTGCCCGTGGTACCCCGGCAGCCCAGGAATTTAATGTTTTCCAGGGCAAATTCGATTTCCTTCAGGTCAGAAAGGAAATCCTGCAGCCACAGCGCCGCCCTTTTGCCCACGGTAACCGGCTGGGCCGGCTGGTAATGGGTGTAGCCAAGGGTAGGCAGGCTTTTGTATTTTTCCGCAAAATCACATAAATTGGCCAGCACGTTCTTCAGCTCTTTTTTCAGATGTAAAAGCCCGTCCCGGTAGATAATCAGATCCGCGTTGTCCGTCACATAACAGCTGGTGGCGCCCAGGTGAATGATGCCGGCCGCTTTCGGCGCGGCGACGCCGTAAGCATAGACGTGGGCCATCACGTCATGCCGGACCTCCTTTTCCCGAGCCCGCACCAGATCATAGTCAATGTCCTCCGTATGGGCAGCCAGCTCCGCCACCTGCTCTTCGGTTACGGGAAGGCCCAGCCGGCTTTCTGCCTTTGCCAGGGACACCCAGAGCTTCCGCCAGGTTCTGTACCGCATGTCCGAAGAGAACAGGCGCAGCATATAGTCGGAGGCGTACCGGGTGGAAAGGGGTGATTCATACCTGTCGGTCATCTTTCGTCTCCTCCTTATTTCCTGATGATGATGCTGTCCCGCTCGGGGCCTACGGACACATAGGTAATCCGGCAGCCTGCCGCCTGCTCAATATAGTCCACATAGGCCCTTGCCTCTGCCGGCAGCTCCTCCCAGGTACGGCAGCCGGAAATATCCCGGTGCCAGCCGTCGAAATACTCAATCACCGGCTTTGCCTTAGCGAGCAGTACCGGGAAGGGGAAGCGGTCGCAGGGCTTTCCGTCAATTTCGTACCGGATGCAGACCGGGATTTTCTCCATATAGCTTAAAACGTCCAGCTTGGTCAGGGCGATTTCCGTGGCGCCCTGCACCTCCACGCCGTAACGGGTGGCCACTGCGTCGAAGGGGCCAACCCTTCTGGGTCTTCCGGTTTTCGCGCCGTATTCGCCGCCGGCTTCCCGTAAGGCCTCCGCCTCCTTTCCCTCCATCTCACAGACGAAGGGGCCTTCGCCCACGCAGGTGGAATAGGCCTTGACCACGCCCACCACGGAATCGATCTTCGCCGAGGGCAGGCCGGAGCCGATGGGGGCATAGGCAGCCAGGGTATTGGAGGAGGTGGTGTAGGGATAGATACCGTAATCAAGATCCCGCAAAGACCCCAGCTGGGCCTCGAAAAGAATGCTCTTTCCCGTCTCGGCTGCCTCCTTCAGGAAAAGGGTGGTGTCGCAGACGTAGGGTTTAATCTTCTCGCAGGCCTCCGAAAGCCAGGCCTCTAGCATATCCATGGTGACGGGCTCGGCGCCGTACACCTTCGAAAGGGTCAGGTTTTTCCATTCACAGATATCCGCCAGGTGCTGCCTTAATTCCTCCGGGTAGAAAAGCTCTCCGGCCAGGATGGTCTTCTTCTGGTATTTGTCGGAATAGAAAGGCGCGATGCCCTGCTTTGTGGAGCCGTATTTCTTATCTGCCAGTCTGGCCTCCTCCAGGCCGTCCAGCTGCCGGTGCCAGGGCAGGAGCAGGCTTGCCCGCTCGCTGATCTTTAAATTGCGCGGGGTTACCGCCACGCCCTTGTCCGTTACGGTCTGAATCTCCGTCCAGAGATTTTCCGGATCCAGGGCCACGCCGTTGCCCAGGATATTGACCACGCTGTCCCGGAAGATGCCCGAGGGCAGCAGGTGCAGCGCAAATTTTCCTTTTTCATTTACAACGGTGTGTCCGGCGTTGCCGCCGCCCTGAAAACGCACCACGATATCATAATCCTGTGTCAGGAGATCGACCATTCTGCCTTTTCCTTCGTCTCCCCAGTTGATGCCTACGATTGCACAGTTTGCCATAATTGTTCTACTTCCTCTCGTTTATTCTCCCAAAAAAAGGGCAAAGATGGTCTTCATACATCCTGTATGAACAACACCCCTGCCTCCTTTCACCACAAGTTTTTATACTCTTGCGGCTGGTATTTGTCAAGAAAAAGCGTTCGGACTTCAATCCCACACGGCCGTGCTGGGATTGGTTTTTTCCACGGCTTCGTCTTCCGGCGCCAGAAACGCCTTATACTCTTTCAGCTCCAGCTCCGTTTCTTCATTGATGAAGGTAAACGCTTCCTTCTGGTGTTCGAACAAAATCTGGCTGCAGACTTCCTGCTCGGTCATGGTCGGATTGTTTCTCATGCTTCTTCTCCTTATCCGCACTCCCTTACGTGCATATTCCAGTCTCTGACATAGGTTCCTTTGTGTCCTTCCAAAAAGCAGAAGACGCCTTTTAAAGCTGCTCTGAGCCTTAAAAGACGTCCTTGCCTTTTGTGAATTATTGGTTTATCGCCGTTCCGGCATCAAAAACCCGTGTTTATACAATACCCTGGGCCAGCATGGCATCCGCCACCTTTTCGAAGCCCGCGATATTGGCGCCGGCAACATAGTTGCCCTCCATTCCGTATCGTTTCGCCGCGTCGTCAATATGATGGTAGAGGTCTACCATGATGGACTTCAGCTTGCAGTCTGCTTCTTCAAAGGTCCAGTGCAGCCTCTCACTGTTCTGGGACATTTCCAGGGCGGAGGTGGCTACGCCGCCGGCATTGGCTGCCTTGCCCGGCAGGAAGAGTACACCGTGCTCCTGCAGGTACTTGAAGGCTTCCGGGGTATCCGGCATATTGGCGCCTTCCGCCACGGCGATGACGCCGTTTTCCACCAGCAGCTTCGCATCCTCGATGCCAAGTTCGTTCTGGGTGGCACAGGGAAGGGCAACGTCACATTTAATCTGCCATACGCCCCTGCCCTCATGGTACTCGCTGTCCGGACGGTATTTCTTATATTCGGTAAGTCTTGCTCTTTTGACTTCCTTGATTTCCTTCAAAGCCTTCAGATCGATGCCTTCGGGGTCGTACACCCAGCCGGTGGAATCGGAGCAGGTGACTACCTTTGCACCCATCTGCTGTGCCTTTTCGATGGCGTAAATGGCCACGTTGCCGGCGCCGGATACAACCACCGTTTTACCTGCCATGTCATGGCCGTGGCTTTTCAGCATTTCCTCTACGATATACAGAAGGCCGTAGCCGGTGGCCTCGGTACGCACCAGGGAGCCGCCGTAGGACAGGCCCTTGCCGGTGAGCACGCCCTCGAACAGGCCGCGCAGCTTCTTGTACTGACCGAACATGTAACCGATTTCCCTGCCGCCTACACCGATATCACCGGCGGGAACGTCGGTATCCGCACCGATGTATTTGGACAGCTCGGTCATGAAGTTCTGGCAGAAGCTCATGATTTCCCGGTCGGTCTTGCCTTTGGGATCAAAGTCGGAACCGCCCTTGCCGCCGCCGATGGGCAGGCCGGTCAGGGAGTTTTTGAAAATCTGTTCAAAGCCCAGGAATTTGATGATGCCGATGTTCACGGAGGGGTGGAAACGAAGGCCGCCCTTGTAGGGGCCGATGGCGCTGTTGAACTGTACCCGGTAGCCGGTGTTTACATGCACCTGGCCGTGGCGGTCAATCCACGGTACCCGGAATTTGATCTGCCGTTCCGGATTGACCAGTCTTTCCAGAATGGCATCCCTGCGATAAGCCTCTTCGTTTTTCTCCACGATGACCCGGAGGGACTCCAGCACCTCCCGGACCGCCTGGTGAAATTCCGGCTCATTCGGATTTTCCCTGATTACCCGTTCCATAATCTCATCTGTGTACGACATGACTTTTCTCCTTTAAACCAAATAATTCACAATAAAAAAAGCGCCTTCGTCCGGCACACAACCTGTGTGCGGAACAAAGACGCCATTGCCTTGTATGGGCATACCATACACCCCTGTCTCTCATTTGTCAACCCCGTTTTGCAACATTGTTTTTGCAACTTTCATTTTTTGCCGTTTTTTTCACCGTTTCCTTGACATTCTGACATTTTTTCTGTATATAAAAGTCATAATCATATCAACCACCCTTCAAAAGAGAGGAGCAAAATATGAATTACTCCAAAGATGAAGTTTTACAATATGTGGAGGAGGAGGACGTGAAATTCATCCGTCTGGCCTTCTGCGACGTCTTCGGCAGGCAGAAAAACATCTCCATCATGCCCCACGAGCTTTCCCGGGCCTTCCGCTACGGCATCGCTTTCGACGGCTCCGCCATACGGGGCTTTAAGGATGAATCCTTCTCCGACCTGTTCCTGTTCCCCGATACGGACACGCTGATGCTGCTGCCCTGGCGTCCGGAACACGGCAAGGTGGTCCAGCTGTTCGCCGACATCCGTTATCCCGACGGCAGCCCCTGCGAATTCGATACCCGGGGCCTTTTAAAGAAAGCCGTGGCAGATGCCGCCGCTGCCGGTTACCGCTTCTATTTCGGTGCGGAGCAGGAATTCTACCTGTTTGAACTGGACGAAAACGGCTGCCCGACGAAGATCCCCTATGACAACGCGGGCTACATGGATATCGCGCCGGATGACCGCGGGGAAAACATACGCCGGGAAGTCTGCCTGACCCTGGAGCAGATGGGCATCCTGCCGGAAAGCTCCCACCATGAAGAGGGTCCCGGCCAGAATGAAATCGATTTCCGGTATTCCGATGCATTAACCGCGGCGGACAATGCCCTGACCTTCCGGATGGTGGTGCGCACCATTGCCCACAGGAACGGTCTTTGTGCGGATTTCTCTCCCAAGCCTCTGCCTGATGCCCCGGGCAACGGCTTCCACATCAATATGTCCGTCCGGCCGGATGACAATCCGGAGAATTTCAACCGGATGATTGCGGGTATCCTGGATAAGGCTGCGGAAATGACCGCTTTCTTAAACCCCGTGCCGAACTCCTACGAACGGTTCGGCAGCAACAAGGCCCCGGCTTACGTGTCCTGGTCTCCCCAGAACCGTTCCCAGCTGGTGCGTATTCCTGCTGCCGAAGGACCCTACCGCAGGGCGGAGCTTCGTTCCCCCGATCCGGCAACGAATCCCTTCCTGGCCTTTGCCCTGATGATTTACGCAGGACTGTACGGACTGGAAAAGCAGCTGACCCTGCTGCCCGCCGCCAACCTCAATCTGTACAAGGCCGATGCGGAAACGCTTTCCTGCTTTGACAGGCTGCCTGCCGACCTGGAAAGCGCCTGCCGTCTTGCCGCAGACAGCAGCTTTATCCGTACCCATATCCCCAAAGCCGTCCTGGACAGCTACTGCAGAAAATAAACCACTTACCTGACGCAGGAGGCGACATGAGACTGAAAGAGCGGGTATACAGCGTACTGGTTGTATCCTCATCCGAAAAACTGAATACTGCTCTTGCCGCGCTGCTGGAAAAGCCCCGGTTTTCCCCGGTGGTTTTTGCAGAGGACTTAAGCACGGCCAAGCGCTGCCTGGCAGACCGCGCCTACGATTTTCTGCTGGTCAATTCCCCCTTAAAAGAGGACAGCGGCATCCGTTTGGCGGTGGACACCGCTTCCGAAAGCGCCGCTGCCGTACTGCTCCTGGTTCCGGGGGAGTTCACGGCTGACATCCACAACAAGACAGCGGAATACGGCATCTTTACCCTGGGAAAGCCCGTGGCAAAGCCGGCTCTCCTTACCGCCCTCTCCTTCCTGGAAAGCATGCGGGAGCGCCTGCGCAAATCGGAGAAAAAAGCCCTCTCCATCGAAGAAAAGATGCAGGAAATCCGGCTGGTGAACCGGGCAAAATGGCTGCTTATTGCCGAGGAAGGGATGGATGAGGAAACGGCCCATCATGCCATCGAACGGGAGGCCATGGACCGTTGCGTACCGAAGAAGACTGTCGCCGAGGAAATCATCCGGCGTTACCGAAGCTGAATCAGAACTGTCTGTATTTCATAAAAAAGTATAAGGCAAGGGCGCTTTCTGCATCTGCTGCTTAAAGACGCCCTTGCCTTCATCTCAATCCATTTGCATTTTCATAACCAAACATAAAAAGGCGCCCTTTGCTTCTGCAAAAAGACGCCCTTGCCTTATGAAATGTGTTATACACCTCTTTAGAGGCGTTGTCAAGCCCGGAAATGATTATTGTCCGATCCGCCGGGCAATATCCATATCCCTGCTCCTGGGTTCGTTCTCCATATGGATTTCGCCGCCGTTGCCGATAACGGCGGTTTCTCTGTCTGTAAGCGAATAGGGTACCCAGTCCGTATTCACACCTTTGCCGTTCGGATCGCCGGTGCGGATGAAGTTGCACCAGATATCGTTAATCAGGTTTACATAACCCATGTCCGGCTTTTCTCCCAGCAGCCACTGCTTTTTCTCCGGGGGATACAGGCTGACCTTTACCTGCGGCTTCCCGGCCACGGCCGCAAGCTCGGTGCAGTGCTGGCACCGGGCGAAATTGCCCGCAGGCTTCATCACCGTGAAATAATAGTATACTTTTCCGCCGCCCTTTGTGTAGGCCTCCGCCATCTTCACCTGGCGCAGCCGCATCCCCGCATCATTGTGCAGGTCCATTAAAGCGGTTCTTTCGTCTCTTTCGGGATAATTGGTCACCGTCGCCTCCAGATCCGCCTCTGTGCAGTCCGGATACCGTCTCTTCATCATCTCCCGGAAACCGTCCACACCCATATCCGCCATCATGGAATCATATTCACCCTCGTTGGTGCCGGACAGCCAGACAATACCGGACTTGCCGGCCTCTTCGATGGCTGCTTCGGGCATCAGGGGCACAAGACGGCCGTCCCTGGTGGGAGAAAAGGCGCCTCTGGGTCCCTTGAACAGGAGCTCCTCCTCGCAGGCGATGATTTCGTCCATGGTTAGGGCGAGGAGATCGTCCATGGTTTTCGCCCCGGTCATTTCCCGGAACATGGCAGCTGCCTGCTTCGCGGTTTCCAGGGTTTTCATTTCCTTGTCCGTGGGACAGGAGCTTTCCAGAATAGCCCTTTTGAAGTATTTCCTGGCCTCGGGAATCATCATGAGCACCGTCACGGAATAGCTGCCCGCGGACTGGCCGCCCACGGTGATATTATCCGGATCCCCGCCGAAGGCTTCGATATTTTCATGTATCCATTCCAGGGCAGCCATCTGGTCCAGGGTGTTCAGGTTGTTGCTGTCGGGATATTCTCCCTTCCCGTCCACTTCACTTAAATCCAGCGCGCCGAAGACGCCGGTGCGGTAGGTCAGGTTGACATAAACAATGTCCGGATGGTTTTTAACGAACTGATCCCCGCAGTAAATCCCTTCCATGCACTTGATATGCACAGAGCCGCCGATAAAGGAGCCGCCGTGTATGTAGACATAGACCGGCTTTTTGGTATCCAGGCCGGAAGTATACACATTCAGGGTCAGCGCGCCTTCGCAGACAAAAGGAACACCGTCTTTGTATTCCACCGGATCAATGGGCTGGGCACAGACCGGACCGTACTGTGTCGCGTCGATTAAGCCGTCACCCTCCGGCAGCTTTGTCGCCCGCTTCCAGCGAAGGGGCGTCTGCGCATATTTTATGCCCAGAAACTCCAGGGTATTTTCCGGTGTACGGAAGCCCTTGTAGGTTCCGGTTTTTGCTTTTGCATATACGTAGTCCATCATTTACGTCTCCCTTTTAATACTGAAAGTCATAATAGGGGAAGTCGGCAAAGACGAGCTTTCCCTCCCCGTTCCTCTCCACGTGGTATTCGAAATCCTCCGAGGTGCTGTAGGTATACAGCTCGTCGCCCTCCGCTGCCTTTGACACATGGACGATAATGATAAAGTGGTCTTCGTCCACCTGCTTAACCTCCGACACATAGCCGTAGCCGTAAAGGCCTTTGGGTTCAATCTTCCGGGCAGGCACGTAAAGAGTATTGTTCCGTTCGATAAGGTCCCCCTCTTCCTCCATTTTGTTCATCAGGTAATCGGTGAAGGCTTCCGTAAAATGGGTAAGGAAAAGCTCCCTTAAGCCCTCCTTTGTCCCGGGGCTCGGGCTTTCGTAGGAGGCAAAGGCGGAATCATACACCCTGTCACCCACCTTAATCTGCGTCCTGCCGGAGGGATATTCCGCCGCCAGGAAGATATTCAGCCACAGGCTCCTGGCCTTGTCGTACATTTTCCTGGCATCGGCCTCGTACAGTCCGCCGCCGCCTTCCGTTTCAAATACCAGCCCGTCAAGGCCTGTTATGCTTTCGGTAATCACCCGTAGATCCTCGGGCAGCTCCGCTGCAATATTCTCCCCTTCAACAGAGGAAATGTTTCCGGGATAGGGATCGTGGTTGCGGACGGTCACATAATACGCGATTTCTCCGTCCTTCGTCAGTACGCCGGCGCGGATATCCCCCTCGGAATAATCCTCATAGCCGTAGGAAGATACGGCAATGGATGCCAGGGAAACCTCTTTTCCCTCCTCCATCAGGAAAAAGGTGGTAAAGCCGTCGTTATAGCGGACATGCACCGTGTCAACCCAGCTTTCCGGCAGTTCTGCCGCATAAGTGAAATTTTCAAAATCTGTATCCTCCACCATGCCGATTTCCAGCATGCCCTTCAGATAACCGGAAAAGGCATAGTAATTCTCCGGCCAGGCATTGGAGCCGTAGGCGTCGATACTGCTGCCGTCCGCCAGTTCAATGGAAAGGGAAAAGCCGCTGCCGTCCAACACGTCCGGGTCGGATTCGGAAAAGCCGTCCCAGGCTTTCACACCGCATTCGGAAAGCAGGCGGGCGATTTCTTTTCTCACGTCCTCTCCGGCGTGGATTTCCCGGACCATATTTCTCTCATCGGATGCATAGCCGAAGGCTGTATAATAAACAAGCGTTACGCCGCCGTCCTCTTCCGCTGCCGCCTCATAGACGTAATCCTCGGCCGAACTGTTGTTTTCGCTGAGCCGGATAAATTTAAAATCCATTTCCTCCCCCTGTGCGTTTTCATTTCCCGAAACGGATACCGCGCTGCTTTCCGCAGAGTTTCCCGATGCTGCGCTTTCGGCTTCGCCGCCGCCCGAACCGGTGCAGCCGGTTAACACAAGGCAGGCTGCCAGCGCCGCCGCTGTAAATAATCTTATCTTTTTCATATTATTTCCTCCTGTGGAAGATCCCGGCAGCCGCAGCCGGATAACCCGGCCTGCTCTTCGCCGTAACGAAAAAAATGTCCCCTGTTCTTTACTATCATAGCACACCCCTTTTCCCTTGTGCAATGTCCAAAGGCAAAGTATCCGCTTTACAAAGCCTCCCGCCGGGTATTATGATGAAAAAAGAAAAAAACACCTGATTTCGGAGTGAAAATATTGGCCTACAGAGTATATTTGAAGAAAAAAGAGGAAAAAAGAATCCGCGCCGGCCACCCCTGGGTTTACGCAAATGAGGTGGAGCGGATCGAAGGCGAAGGCGGTAACGGCGATGTGGCCGCCGTCTACGACCATGCCGGCCTTTTCCTGGGAAAGGGCTACATCAACCACCTGTCGAAAATCCTTGTCCGGCTTTTCATGGACAAAAAGGAGGATGACGGTCCGGAACTGATAAAGGAACGGATTGCAGAAGCCTGGGCGTACCGACAGAAGCTTGGATATGAAAACTGCTGCCGGGTGGTCTTTTCCGAATCCGACCGGCTGCCGGGGCTTGTGGTGGACAAATACGCGGACGTTTTCTGTATCCAGGTACTGACCCTGGGCATGGAAAAGCGGAAGGACTGGATTATTACCGCCCTCACCGAGCTTTTCTCCCCTGCGGGCATCTATGAACGCAGCGATGCGGAGGTGCGGAAAAAAGAGGGCCTGCAGCCCTTTAAAGGCCCGGTATACGGGGAATTTGACCCCAGGGTGGTGATTACCGAAAACGGACTTGAGATGATTGCCGACCTGGAAAACGGCCAGAAAACCGGCTATTTCCTGGACCAGAAGGAAAACCGCCTGGCCCTGCGGCGGTATGTGAAGGACGGCGACGTGCTGGACTGCTTCTGCAATGTGGGCGGCTTCTCCGTCAATGCGGCCGCAGGCGGCGCAGCCTCGGTGACCGCTGCGGACGTGTCTGAACGGGCCCTGGCTGACGTGCAGGAAAATGCCGCGCGCAACGGCTTTGCAGACCGGATTCAGACGGTAAAGGCGGACGTCTTCGAGCTGCTGCGTACTTACCGCAAAGAGGGCCGGACCTTTGACGTGGTCATCCTGGACCCGCCCGCCTTCTGCAAATCCGCCGCCGAGGTGCCGAAAGCCTACGCCGGCTACAAGGACATCAATATCCTGGGGATGAAGCTGGTGCGGTCCGGCGGATTCCTGGTGACCGCTTCCTGCTCCCACTATATGACCCAGCCCCTGTTTGAAAAGATGCTCAAAGAAGCCGCCCGGGACGCGGGCAAGACCTGCCGGGTTGCGGAAATCCGCACCCAGGCCCCTGACCACGCCGCCCTCCTGGCCTCGGACGAAACCACCTATCTGAAGTTTTATGTGCTGCAGGTGCGGTAACGCGCCTGGGTATTTTCCTCAGGAATACGTTTTCCGGAATCGGAAGTGAGATGCAATGAACAGAAAGTACATTATGGTAATTGCGGCCGGCAGCGGCATGATCTGCAGCTGTCTGGCCATGGGAATGAACCTGGCAGGACTCTTTTTCTCCCCCATTGCCGCCGAACTGGGTACCGGCCGGGGCAATGTGGCCATGACGGGCACTATTTTCAACATGCTTCTGGCCATCTTCGGCCTTTTGGTGCCGGCCATCCTGCATAAACTGGGCCTTCGGAAAACGGTACTTACGGGAACGGTGCTTCTGGTGGCCGTAACCTGCACCCTTCCCCTGTGCAGGAGTCTTCTGCCCATGTATCTGCTGCATGCCGTAAGGGGCATTGCCTCCGCCATGATGGGCACGGTTTCCGTAACCATGATGCTGAACTTCTGGTTCCGCAAAAAAACAGCCCTGATTACCAGCATCACCATGTGTTTTTCAGGACTTTTAAGCGCGGCGCTTTCCCCCGTCATAACCGCCATTATCACCTCCTTCGGCTGGCGGACGGGCTATTATTTCTGCGCGCTGGTCATTTTCCTTTTAAACTGCCCGGCCATCTTCCTGCCCATTGCCTTAAAGCCTGAAGAAATCGGCTGTTCGCCCTACGGTATGGAAGCGGAAACAATTCAGAAGAACGAAACCGGCCGCTCCCTTCCCATACTGCTGCTGCCGGTTATCCTGATGCTGCTTTTCAACTTTGCGGTCAGCTACATCACCGCCTATCCCCAGCACCTGACCGCCATCGCCGAGTCCAGGAGCCTGGCGGCAGCCGGCGCCCTGATGCTTTCCGTCTGTATGGTGGTCAATACCGCTGCCAAGCTGGTTTTCGGTATTGTGGCCAGCGCAGTAGGCGTTCCCAAAGCAGCCTACCTGTACCTGGCGGGCAACTTCGCCGGCGCATTTCTGCTTCTTAAATCCGGCGGCCCCGGGGGAATGGCAGCCGGCGCAGCACTGCTGGGGCTTTCCTACTCCCTGCCAACCATCGCTTCCGCTTCCCTGACCCGGGAGGTGTTCGGCGTGGACAATTACGGCAAAGTATATCCGAAGGTATCCCTGGCCGGCACCATCGCCATGGCGGCCGGCACCTCAATAACCGGCTATATCTATGATTATACTGGAAACTACACCGCGGCGCTGCTTCTGCTGGCAACCATGGCCGTCGTTGCTTTCCTGAGCGCCTGCCTGGCCCTGCGCTTCCGCCAAAAGAAGACAGCTTTATAAAATGTACAGCATCAATAATGCCGGAGGTGAATCCCGTCATAGATTCGCCTCCGGCAAATATCAGAAACTAAAGCAGTTGGATGGTAAACTTCAGAAAATGCTCAATTGCTTTCAGATTATCCGCTTCGCCGCTATCATAAGCATCCGGCGGAATAAGCATGATTCTCTCTTTATTATCTATATAAATTCTTTTCTTTTCTGCGCCTGTCTTACCAGGGCAATACCTTCTTCAAACGCCCCGGGCAGGTATTTATTCTCCAGTGTTTTGTCTTTCTTCTCAGCTTTTTTGATCTGCTCCCAGACCGCGTGCTCGGTCCCCGGCGCAGGATTTTCTGCGTTTCCGAAGACATGGGGATGCCGGCGGATCATTTTCTCGCTGATGGCCGCAAGCACGTCATCCATGGTAAAAAGGCCTTCCTCCTCGGCAAGCTGCGCGTGGAACACCACCTGCAGCAGCAGGTCCCCCAGTTCCTCCTTCAGGTTGTCGGCATTTCCCTCCTTTTCCAGGATATTGATGCCGCAGACCACCTCGCAGGCCTCTTCTATGATTTCCGGCTTCAGGGATTCGTGGGTCTGCTGCCGGTCCCAGGGACAGCCGTCCTCTGCGCGAAGCCGGGCTACGATTGCTCTTAATCTCTCAAACTCCGTCATGCTTCCTCTCCCGATGCTTTCTTTGCGCTGACCAGGTTCTTGGCCCAGGCCCCCTTCTTCACAATAATCAGGCCCAGTACCACACGGATAAGGTCCGCCACCTTTTCAATGGTGAAAATACCGATGACCGCGATGGCCGAATACCGGCTCAGGAAGAACACCAGGGGCAGGGAAATCACCATGGTAAAGCAGGCGTCAAAGAAGAAGGTAATCAGGGTCTTGCCGCCGCAGCGGATGGTAAAGTACAGCGAGTTGTACAACGCGCCGATGGGCAGGTGAATCGCGTTGATCCGCAGCATCATCATGGCCATCTCCCGGATATCCATGGAGGTGTTGTACAGAAGAGGAATCTTCGGTGCTACCAGGAACATCACCACACCGATGAAGCAGTGCAGGATGAAGGTGAAGAAGATCAGTTTCCGGTCGGTATCGATGGCCTCCTCTATCCTGCCCGCGCCCAGCTGCTGGCCTACAAAGACCGAGATGGCTGAGCCCATGGACATGTTGATGACCATGAATATGGTCACCGCCGTATTGGTGATGTTCATGGCCGCCACCACCTCCAGGCCCCGGGTGGAATAGCTCTGGTTGATCATGGTAATACCCAGGGAGAAAAGCACTTCATTTAAAATGAGCGGCGCGCCGGTCTTGATGATGTTCTTCAGAAGGCTTCCGGGAATATAGAATTTGCTGTATACCTCTTTGACGAACTGGTATTTGTTGGAGCGCACATGGGCGAAAATCACGATGATCGCGCATTCCACATACCGGGACAGTACCGTGGCCACCGCGGCGCCCACAACGCCCCACTTCGGGAAACCGAATTTACCGAAGATCAGCAGGTAGTTGAAGGTCATGTTGATAATGATGGCGACAACGCTGGCGATCATGGGAACCACCGTCTCTCCTGCCTCACGTAAGGTGGAGCTGTAGGCATTTACCAGGGCGAAGGGCAGGAAGCCGATGAGCATCACCCTCATATAATCCCGGGCACAGGAGAGGGTTTCCGCCACCGCGCCGCTGCCGGAGGTATCCGTCAGGAACAGCATGATGAGCCGGTCCCCGGCGAACAGCAGGATAAGGATGCCCGCCACAGCCACCAGGATACACACCAGTATCTTGAAACGGAAGCAGCGTCTGACGCCCTCCGTATCTCCGTTGCCGAAATACTGGGCGCCGTAGATGGAGCCGGCGGAGACGATGCCGAACATGGTGATGAAGATGACCATGGACAGCTGGTTGACCACGGATACGCCGGTGATGGCCACCGTGCCCAGTCTGCCTACCATGACATTATCGATAAGGGTAACGAAATTCGTCACCGCGCTCTGGATGATGATCGGTACCACAAGCACCAGCAGCCTGTGGTAGAATGCGGCGTCTCCGATGAAACGGTTTCCTTTTCTTTCCAATTTTATGTTAACCTCTTTCTGTCGATCCTTTTTTACTGTGCCAGCAGGAATTCCATGGTCCGTCTGGCTGCTTTCTTCGAGGCGTGGCCGTTGAAGCCGTGGCCGCCGCCGGAGATGACCTCCAGACGGGCATTCGGGTAATAATCCTTCGCCAGCTCTTCTGATGAAGCCAGGGGCACCACCGGGTCCCGGTTGCCGTGCACCAGCAGCACCGGCTTTTCATAGCCCCTGATTTCCCCGTAGATATCCGTATTTATGGCGTCCTCGGTATAGATTTTCCCTAAGGGGACGTCCCAGAGCTCCTTCATGTCCGGCTCTCCCGCATCCCGCATTTCCTGCGCGTGCCTGCCGATACCCACCGCCGGATACCAGAGCACGAGGCCGGCGCTTTCCTCCGGGCACCTGGCGCCTGCAAGGGCTGCCACATAACCGCCCTGGCTCTCTCCGCCCAGGAACAGCTTCTCCGGATTCACCTCCGGCTGCTCCTTCAGGTAACGCAGCACGGCCAGGCAGTCCTCCGTCTCCGTCAGCACCGACATTTCCAGGGTGCTGCCGTCGCTGGTGCTTAACAGGCCGCCGCCGCAGAAATCAAAAAGCGCCAGGGCCAGGCCGTTTTCCGCGAACAGCGGACCGTAATGGGAAAGCTCGCCGAAATTGCTGCCGAAGCCGTGGCAGAAGATCAGTGTCGTAAACTGCCCTGCCGGATTCTCCGGATAATAAAAGATTCCTCTTATGTTTTTTCCGTCCGCTTTTGCGACGGTAAATGCTCTCTGTGTGAAACTCATTTTTTCCTCTGTGTTATCCTGCTGTTTTTCTCAAATGTGCATTGAAAATTTATTATATATGATATTCCGGCAATTGAAAAGGGGGAGAAGCATGGTATACTGAAAGATAGTAGGAGGTGAAATCAATGCAGCCTGTAAGAAAAGAACTTTTTTGTGATCTTTGTATTATCGGCGGCGGCGTAGGCGGCTGCGCGGCGGCCATCGAAGCGGCCCGGAAGGGCCTTCATGTCATCCTTGTGGAAAAGGGCGTTTCCTTGGGCGGTCTTGCCACCAACGGTTATGTGCCCCAGATAGCGGGCGGCACCGAGGGTATCTGCCTGGAATTCGCCAAGGAGCTGGAAAAGCGGGGACATTTGAGAAAGCTGAAGGTTCCGGGCGGACCGGAGGAGGGCTTTTACCGGAATTCCAGCTTTGAGCCGGAGCACGGCAAATTTGTCCTGGAGGACATGCTCATGGGCGCCGGCGCCAGGATTCTCTACGACGCCACCTGTTTTGACCTGGAGCTGGAGGGGGAAATCATCAAAGAAGCCTTCTTCCACACCAAGGGCGGCGTGATGGGCATCCGGGCGGAAATGTATATCGACGCCACGGGCGACGCGGACGTGGCCGCCATGGCAAAGGTTCCCTGTGAGATCGGCGGCCAGGATTTCGCGGGCCTTAACATTTCCTCCACCCTGGGGTCCCGCTGGTCCGGCGCGAACCTGGAAAAATATTTTGAAGAGGACAGAAAATACCGTAAAAAACAGGCCGACGAGGGTGTGAAGGAGGTTCATCCCCTAATCTACGACCTGGAATGCAAATGGATTGAGGAGGGAAAGCTTGTCCGCCACGTGGCGAACAAATTCTCCGGCTTCTTCGCCGTGATCATCCCGCCCACAACCCTGGACAATGCGGACTTCGCCACCTTCTCCTTCCACAGCTATTACTGCCATAATACGGACTGCGAGGACATCACCCGCCAGGTTCTGGAGCAGCACCAGCTGATGAAGGGCTTTGAAGAGTTTTTAAGAAATGCGGTTCCGGGTTTTGAAAACGTCCGTCTGGTGGGCACCGGCTCCCTGCCGGGCGTGCGGGAATCCCGCCGGATCTACGGTGAATACATGCTGAAAACCGCGGACGTCTGCTGCGGCACCAAATTCGAGGACGGTATCGGCCGTTTCCCGGAGATGCTGGACACCCACCATCCCACCAACAGTGACCTGGTGTTCATGCGGCATTTCCACATGAAGAATCCTGAAGGCAGCGCCGTCACCCTGCAGGGCTTTGACCCGGCGTATATGCATCCCTTAGGACATCCGGAGGGCGTCCAGGTCCGGCCTTCACCCGCAGACTGGTGTGATATTCCCTACCGCAGCATCGTGCCGAAGGTCTGCGACAACCTGTTCGTGGTCGGCCGCTGCTGTTCCGCGGAATTCCACGCCAACGGCGCCATGCGGATTATCGGTCCCTCCATGGGCACCGGCCAGGCCGCCGGCCTTGCGTCTTACGTGGCCATCACCGAAAAGGTACGCCCGCGGGACATCGACGGAAGAAGAATCCGGCAGATGCTCATCGAGGAGGGCGTTCCCCTGGACAAGCCCACCGATGAATACTGGGAATTTGTCCGCGAACAGGCCGAAGAAGGTGAATTCTTCATCAATCCCGGCGACGCCATAAGTGTAAGGCAGAAGAAATGACGTGACAGAGGGGCGGTTCTTTTGTTATCTTTTGTTTGCAAAAGATGACAAAAGAACCGCCCCTCTGTCACACCACAACCTCCAGGATATCGTCCATGGGGATACAGGTTTCATCGGTCAGGACCACCACCTGCAGCACCGGGTCGATATCCTTCACCCGGCCGGTGACGGTGACGTATGAGCCGCCGGTTTTGCGGCTGTCAGGCAGGAAGTACAGGAATTCCGCCTCGGGCAGTTCTTTTATGCGCGCCGCCAGCTTCTGCAAAGCCCGGTTGATTTCCTCCTTCGTACTCTCGTCCGGTATCACCTTCTCGAAGGTAAGCCGACCGGCCTCCGCGATGGCCGCGCCGTGGCCCGTGAGGGCTGCAAATGGCGCAAACTGGGCCGCCCGGTCGTGGTTCGACATCGGCGTCCTCTTTTTCGACTTCGGCGCGGGAAGATTTATGATATCATCGTAGCGGCTCATGCCTTGTGTCCTCCGATCTGGTTGTTTCTCTCCCGGGCCGTGCCGCCCTCCAGATAGTTCATTCCCCTCAAAATGGCATTCTTGCCGAAGCGCTTCTGGATTTCCAGCACCGCCTTCTGGCGGTTTCTCTCCCGCTCCTCTTCCTTTCGCTCCTGCTCCCGCTTTTCGTAGTCCGTGAACAGGTCCAGCTGCTCGTACTGCTCTTCCCCGTTCTGCCCGTCCTCTGAAACCAGGTGCATGGCCGCCACATTCAGCCTCCGGACCGTCAGGTTCCTGTCGACGATTTCCTCAAAAAGCCTCGTCGCAGCCTCCAGGATCAGCTTTCCCGATGCGGTTTTCCTGCCCAGGTTAACCGAGCCGTGGGCGCTTCCGGGCACCATCCTGCCGTAGAAATCCTTCTTCAATGGGCCGTTATACGCCACCCGGCCGGCCTTTTCTTCCAGGTTTTCCGAATCATAACTGATATGCAGCACGATCTGGTCCGTGAGCACCCCCTTGTCCACCATGTCCAGCACCAGGGCATCCACCATTTCCCGCATCACAAGCCTGGCCTCTTCATACGCATACGGTCTGGATAGAACCTGGCCGGAGCTTAAACTGTTGCTCTCAGGCACATAGCCTTTGATGTCCGCCATGGTGCAGGGCTCCACGCCCCAGGCATGATCGATGAGAAGCTCCGCGTTGATGCCGAAAAGCTTATACAGAAGGTCCTCATCCGTCAGGGAACACCGGGCCACGTCACCCATGGTGTACATGCCGTGGTCCTGCAGCTTTTTCGTGTAGCCCGGGCCCACCCGCCAGAAATCCGTAAGCGGCCGGTGCTCCCACAATTCTCTTCGGTAGCTCATCTCGTCCAGCTCGGCTATCCGCACCCCGTTCTCATCCGGGGGCATCTTCTTTGCCACGATATCCATGGCCACCTTGCACAGATACAGATTGGTGCCTATGCCGGCGGTGGCGGTGATGCCGGTGATGCCCACCACCTCCCGGACCAGCATCATGGCAAATTCCTTTGCGGTCATCTTCGCCGTGGCGAGGTAATCGGTCACGTCGATGAACACCTCGTCGATGGAATAGACGTGCACGTCCTCCGGGGCCACATATTTCATGTAAATGGAGTAAATCTTCGTGCTGCAGCGGATATAATGGGCCATCCGGGGCGGCGCCACGATATAGTCCAGCTTAAGGGAAGGATTTTCCGCCAACTCCCGGGCGTCATCGGAGCTTCCGGTGAATTTCCCGCCCGGTGCCTTTGCCAGCCGCTCTTTATTGATTTCCTTTACCTTCGCCACAACCTCGAAAAGCCGCGGCCGGCCGGATACCCCCAGGGCTTTCAGGGCAGGGGAAACAGCCAGACAGATGGTTTTCTCTGTCCGGCTTTCATCCGCCACCACAAGATTTGTATTCAGGGGGTCTCTGCCCATGGCTACGCATTCCACCGACGCGTAATAGGATTTCAGGTCGATGGCCACGTACTGCCTCTGTTTTTCGGCCACTTTGTCTGTCCCCGCCTTCTGTATTGTCCGTGTTTTTATCAGTATACCATATTATCCGGTCCGTTTTTCAACCCTTCCGGGTCATTTTCTTGCACAAGTGACAGCCCTGTGCTATACTTTATGCAAATAGAAGAGAAAGGCGCATCCGTTTGCGGCGGTGTGAAGATGATAAACAGATAATTTTTCAGGAAATGCAAACACAGATAACTGATTAAAGCCATGGAAGACGGCAGTTTTCCCCGGTTTTGTTTGCGTAGACTGAAAATAAGATCTGTTGGATTCACACGGTCGGATTGCGGCTTTTTACGCAAACATTATATTCACCTTGTTAAAACAGGATCTTATTTCATCCGCGCAGTTTAAGAACAGAGGTGATTTTTTTATGCTTCAGATTCATCATTTAACCCTTACCCACAGGAAGGATCTGCGGGTTCTGATAAAGGATTTCAGCTTCGTGCTGAATAAAGGCGACAAGGCAGTCCTGGTGGGCGAGGAAGGAAACGGCAAATCCACCCTGCTGAAATGGATTTACGATCCGGCCCTTACAGAAGGCTATATGGAGGCGGAAGGCGCCCGGGATACCGGCGGCGCCCTTTTGGGCTATCTTCCCCAGGAGCTTGCGAAAGAGGACGCTTCAAAAACGGTTTTTGAATACTTTTCGGACCTGCCTGCCTTTCAGGAGGCAAATGCCGCCGACCTGTACCGGATGGCTTCTTCCCTGCAGTTTCCGGAAACCCTGTACTACGAAAACCGGCGGATGGATACCCTCTCCGGCGGCGAGCGGGTAAAGGCCCAGCTTGCGGGCATCCTGCTGGCCTCCCCGGACATCCTGCTGCTGGACGAGCCCTCCAACGACATTGATATCGACACCCTGCTGCGGCTGGAAAAGACGATACTGGATTTCCCCGGCGGGATACTGTTCATCTCCCACGACGAAACCCTGATCGAACGCACTGCCAACCGGGTGGTGCTTCTCGAGCAGCTGCGGCACAAAACCGTTCCCCGCGTCACCATGGCCAATGTACCCTTTCAGGTCTTCATGGAAAACCGAAGGCGGGCCTTTGACCAGCAGGCCAGGGAAGCGGCGGATGAACGCAGGGAGGAGAAAAAGGCCCTGGAGAGATTCCGGAAAATCCAGCAGGCCGTGGAGCATGACCAGAATAACGTCTCCCGGCAGGATCCCCACAGCGGCCGTCTCCTGAAGAAAAAAATGAAGGCCGTTAAGGCCATGGAAAAGCGCTACGAACGGGAGCATGCGGAAATGACGCAGATGCCCGAGGAGGAAGCCGCCATCACCATCCGCTTTGAAAGGCAAAGGGCAATGCCCGCCGGCAAGACGGTCATCGAACTTAACCTGCCGAAACTCTATGCGCCTTCCGGGGCCCTGCTTGCGGAAAATATCGCCCTTACCGTGAAGGGTCCGGAGAAAATCTGCATCATCGGCCGCAACGGGGCCGGCAAAACCACCCTCATCCGGCAGATTGCGGCAGAACTCCTTGCCCGGCCGGACCTGAAGGCCTGCTACATGCCCCAGAACTATGAGGAAATGCTTCCCTTCGACGCCTCCCCGGTGGACTACCTGGCGCCTTCGGGCTCCAAAGATGAAAAAACCGCCGTGCGGACCTTTCTCGGATCCATGAAATACACGGCGGATGAAATGTTCCACCCCATCCGGGAGCTGTCCGGCGGGCAGAAAGCCAAGCTTCTTCTCCTGAAAATGAGCCTTACGGAAGCGGACGTGCTGATCCTGGATGAACCCACCCGGAATTTCTCGCCGCTTTCCGCGCCGGAGGTCAGGAATATCCTGAAAGGCTTCTCCGGCGCTGTCATCAGTATTTCCCATGACCGTAAATTCATCCGGGAGGTCTGTGATAAGGTATATGTTCTGACCCCGCAGGGGCTTGAAGCGACGGAAGCTGCGTTTTAGCGGTATTGGTCATTCACAATGGTGACCACGACCTTCACGGTTCTCTCCCCATTGGCATTGGCGTAGTCCGCCTGGTATTCCGTCAGCCGGGCTTCAATGCTCACGGTTCCTTCATACCAGGTATATTCCGGATCCAGCACCACGTTCTGTCCGGCATAATCGGGATTGCCGAAGGCCTTTTTAAGCTGTTTAAACACGTCTTCGGCATCCTTATCGATAACCACAAAGGTGTACTGCACTTCATACAGGCCGTCACCGCTGTGATACGTCCAGACCTTCTGGACCTCATAGCCGGCGCATTTTGCCCTGTTCCAGCCCCTGTCTGCGGTCTGGTTCTCCGTCTCGCCCCAGTGGTGGCCGTTTAAATAATTCTTTTTGCCGCCGCAGCCAAGCAGTGTGCAGCTGATGATTAATACAACCCAAAACAAGATGCTGAATTTTTTTAATTTCGTCATTTTTATCCTCCTTATCGGGCCTTTGGCCCTGCAGCATTTTTCTGTTCTGACTGCATTATATAAAGGAGGCTGTGCAAATTTGTTTTCAGCCGTATTTTATGCAAAAAAGCTTTATTCCTGCACCAGCGGCGCCAGTTCCTTCCGGAAAACAGCCACCGTCTCTTCGGTAAAGGCCTCGTAGCTTTCCGCTGCGGAATACTGCTCCACGTACTTCAGGTGCTGGCGCACGGCAAAATTCTCCCGGTCCAGCTTTCTCACGTCCCTGACGAGCTCCTGCACCAGCCTTTCCCTTAAATTCTTTTCTTTTCCGGCGGCAAAGGCCTTATCCTGCAGGCGGAAGACCATCTCCGCCTTTTCCGCAAATTCCTCCCCGGCCTTTGAAAGGACCTCTGTCCCCTCCGCCTCCGGCAGCCGGAAATGCTCCAGGTTCCCGCAGTAATCAAAGACCAGGAAATGGGTTTTCTCCCGGCCGCGGTCCAGCTTTTTGCAGGGCAGCGCGCCTCTTCCCAACAGCTGCCAGAAAAGGGACCTTCCCTTTGCCCGGCAGAAAAAGACCAGGTTCAGGATTTCCGGCACGTCGATGGCCGTATCGTAGGCACCCGCGCAGATCAGGATTCTCGGCAGGCCGCCGGGGGCGTCAAAGCCCTCCAGGACCTTACGGATATTTTCCGCCTCCGGATCCGCCAGGTTAATCTGGTTCCACATCCGGTTGTATTCCTTGCGGAAAACCTCCATAATCAGCCTGCCCTGGCGGATATCTCGGGCAAAAATCAGGGTTTTTCCGATTTTCTCTCCCCTGTCCGTCTTCAGGCCGTTCTCCATCAGATCCTGCAGCCCTGTCCGGATGTTTTCCCTGTCGTAAAGCGCCTCCTCGTCCGCTTCTGCTGCGGGAAGCCTTTCCGTGGTCTTTCCCTTTGCATACCGCACAAGCCAGCCTTCCTTCACCGCCCGGGCCGTGTCGTAGCTGAAGGTGGGCTTTTTCTCAGGCAGATCAAAGATTTCATACAGCTTCGGGTTCACCGCCGTCGCCGGCGCCGCGGTCATGCCCAGAAGCCGGGCGTCAAAATACCGGATAAGATCCCGGTTCTGCTGGTACAGGTCCGCGTAAATATCGTCCGTAATGACCAGATCGAAATGCCCGCAGGTAAAGATCCGGCCCTTTTCATCCACCGCGTCGTCAATGCAGTCCTTCATCCGGCTGTAGGTGGAAAAGACAATCTGCGCGTCCCGCGCTGGCTTATCCGTGCAAAGGTTAACATAATTCCCATCCGGCACCAGCCGGCCAAACGTCTCTTTTCCCCGCTGCGCCTCATCCTCCCGGTCGCTCAGATAGAGAATATGCTCTGCCGCCTCCGCCTTTAATAGCGCGCTGCACACCGCGGCCACCGTGCGGGTCTTGCCTGTAAGCGGCGCCATTACCAGCAGGGCTTTCCTTTTCTTTTCCGTGACCAATGCAGCGAGCAAAGCCTCTGCGGCCTCCTTTTGATAGGTCCGGTCGGTGATGGCCGTATCCACGGCAGGCACCGCTTCGGAAACCAGCGCCTTTCGCAGGGCAAACAGCTTTTCCAGATCCTGCGCGGCATAAATGCCGGAGACGCTTCTTTCCGGATAAAAGCCGTCCAGGATATGGGTTTCGAATCCGTTGGTCAGGAAAATGACCGGCAGGAAGCCCTGCAGCTTTCCGGCCTTTTCCGCCGCAAGGCAGGCCCGTTCTCTCCCTTTGGAGACGTCCAGGCCGGTTTTCAGGGCTTCAATGACGGCCAGGATCCGGCCTTTTTCTCCCAGAAGGACATAATCCGCCGTAAAGGGCTCACCCTCCAGCTCGTCCCCGGGCAGCTCGTAGCCGTTTATCCAGTCCAGACCCTCCGTCCAGCCGGCGTCCTCCAGCATATCGTCGATGTAAAGCTTACGCGTATCGTATTCGGAAAGGGCCAGGGGATGGGGGATATAGGTTTGCTGCTGCTCCTTGCGCCTTTCGGAAAGCTGTTCCTTTAAGGCGGCGTTCTCCTGCATCAGCTCCTTTAAATCCACCTCGCGGTCATCCAGCTTCTGGGCAAGCTGCTCCAACTGCTCCTGCCGGTTTTCCAGTAAGGTTCTGCCCTGCTCCTTTTCCTTTCCCCCGTTCCGGGCCTGTTTGATCCGGTCGTTCAGCCGCTTTTTGTCGAAGCTTCTGCCCTTGTACCCCCGGATATAGCAGACCGCCACAAAATCCAGGAAAACGAACAGGTTTTCCAGGCACAGCATGGCCTGGTCCATGCCCATCCGCCTGGAACCATGGGCCACATGGTTGCCGCTTTTTCGGATGTAATCCATCCGCCGGTGAATATCCTCGCCCACGATTTCCTTAAAATCCCTGTCGTCGATCAGGCTCTGGAGATTGTCGTCGTAGGGCTCGGACAGGCCGCCGTCCACCGAATACATCCATTTCACCGCAAATTCCATGGCCCGGCGGCAGTTTAAGATGCTGGCCTCCGGGTCAATTGTGAGTATTTCTTCCGCGGACACTGCCACGGAGGCGAAGGCGGAGAACTGGGGTTCTTCCGTCAGAAAATCAAAATTTGTTGCCATAAAGCTTTATTCCCTTTAACTTTAAAACTGGGTTATGCGCCCCGGAGTTCCTCCAGCGTATCCGCGATGTCCCCGTCCAGGCAGACGGACTGCTCTTCTATATCCTTCGGGGTATAAGCCTCGCCAAGGTTCAGGCAGGCGTAAAGGGCCTTCGGATTCTCCGCGGTCATCACCCAGAAGGGATATTTCATGATAACCGGCGTATTCATGCCCACGCCCAGCTCAAGAAACAGGATTCTCTTTCCCGCATTTTCCTTAAGAAAGACCGCGTACCGCGCCGAAGCTGCCTTCCAGTCTTCATCCTCCACAAAGCTGTCATCGGCCCGCAGGTTCATCTTCATGGGCTCCCCGCAGACCGGGCATACAGGTACCAGATCCGGCGAAACCGCCCTGGAAAGCGCGGAAAAGTCCGTACTGCCGTCTTCCTTTTCCGGCACCAGCAGCTCGCCTGCCGGTCCGAAGGCAAAGCCCTGGGACAGGAGCATTTTCACCACCCTGCTTTTGTTGTCGTAGGTTCGCTGGTGGCAGGGGGTGCCGCACTGCCACAGGCCGTAATCCCCCTGGGTGAAGAAAAGCCTCTCCTCCTTTACGCCGGCCTTCTGGAACTGGTGGTCCACATTTGTGGTGATGACGAAATAATTCTTATCCCGCACCAGGTCCAGCACCCTTTCATACACCGGCACCGGCGGTTTCACATAGCGGTTGATATAAATATTTCTGGACCAGAAGCCCCAGAATTCCTCCTCGGAAGGGAAGGGATAGAAGCCGCCGGCATACATGTCGTAGAAGCGGTATTCATCGGAGAAATCCCCGAAATACTTCCTGAACCGGTCTCCGGAATAGGTAAAGCCCGCCGATGTGGAAAGCCCCGCGCCGGCGCCGATTACCACGGCCTCCGCCTCACGAAGCGCACTTTTAAGTCTCTGCAGGTTCTCCTGCCGGCTGCCGGTACCCGCGCTCACACCGGGCCGGAAAATTTTCCTGACGCCAAGCCCCTTTTCGATGCTTTCCCGGTAGCCGTCCGGCCTTTCCTCACGTTTCTCCATTCTTTACCTCTCCTTTCTGCTTTGGATTCTATATGAAGGCATTCTTCTTTTCCATCCTTTGCCGGTGTGCAGCCGGCTTTCAGATATATTTTGCCGTCCTGCTTTCCCGGCAGTTTTTCAGTTCCTCCGGCGTTCCGGAAAAGACGATTTCCCCGCCCTCTTTTCCGCCGCCCGGGCCCATGTCAATGATGCAGTCGGCGCTTCTTATCACGTCCAGGTCATGCTCGATGACAATAACCGTGGCCCCGTTGTCTATCAGCGTCTGAAATACATTCAGCAGTGTCTGCACATCGGAAGGGTGCAGGCCGATGGTGGGCTCGTCGAAGACAAATACCGCATCCTCCTGCTGCCGGCCCATTTCACTGGCCAGCTTCAGCCGCTGGGCCTCCCCGCCGGAAAGGCTGGGAGTTTCCTCCGCCAGGGTCAGGTAGCCGAGTCCCAGGTCGGAGAGAATCTGCAGCTTCGGTTTTACATTTTTCATCTCCCCGCAGAAGCCTATCGCGGTATCCACGTCCATGGCCATCAGCTCCGGAAGGGATCTTTCTTCGCCTGCTTTGTTTACATAATGTATGGCTTCCGCTTTTTTGTCATACCGGGAGCCCCGGCAGGAGGGACAGGGAATGTCCACGTCCGGCAGGAACTGTACATCCAGGCTGATCTGTCCGGTACCGTCGCAGACCGGGCACCGCAAAGCGCCGGTATTATAGGAAAAATCACCGGCCCTGTACCCCGCTTCCTTCGCCTGGGGCGTCTTCGCAAAGAGCTTGCGCAGCTCGTCGTGCACGTTGGCATAGGTAGCAACGGTGGAACGGACATTGATGCCGATGGGTGTGGCGTCAATCAGCTTCACCTGCCGGATCCCTTCTGCCTCTATGCTGCGTACGTGGGCCGGCAGCAGCTTTTCCGCCGTATATGCCGCAAGCGCCGGCACAAGGCTTTCCAGGATCAGGGTGGTCTTGCCGGAGCCGGATACCCCGGTCACCACGGTCAGCCGGTGCTTCGGAATCCGTACCTCAAGCGGCTTTACGGTATGAATCCGGTCAGTTTCCATCCGGATTTCCCCGTCGGAAAACAGGGGCTCTTCACTTTTTTTCCGCCGGATAACCGATCTGCCGGACAGGTAGCTGCCGATGAGGGAAGCCTTGTTTTCGCGTATTTCCGGCAGGGTGCCCTCCGCCATGACTGTACCGCCGGAGGCGCCGGCCCCGGGCCCCATTTCGATGAGATAATCGGCCTCCTTTAAAATCTGCAAATCATGGTCCACCAGGACCACGGAATTGCCGTCCGCCTCCAGATCCTGCATCACCGCGCACAGTCCGTCGATATTGGCGGGATGAAGGCCGATGGAGGGCTCGTCCAGCACGTACAGCACCCCGGTGGTCCGGTTGCGCACCGCCCGGGCCAGCTGCATTCTCTGGCGTTCGCCGGTGGAAAGCGTGGCGCTGGCCCTGTCCAGGGTCAGATAGGAAAGCCCCAGGTCCAGAAGCCTTGCGGAGGTCTCATGGAAGGATTCGCAGATGTTTTCCGCCATATCCCGCATTTCCTCCGGAAGGGAAGCCGGCACCTGTCTGACCCAGTCTACGGCTTCCTTCAGCGTCTTTTTGCAGACCTCATCCAGGGAAATGCCCAGGATTTTCGGCGCCCTTGCCTCCTCCGACAGCCGGGTGCCGCCGCAGGCAGGGCAGATTTCCTCCTTCAGGAACTTTTCCACCCGCTTCATGCCTTTCTCGTCCTTTACCTTCGAAAGGGCATTTTCCACGGTGGCAATGGCACTGTAATAGGTGAAATCCAGCTCGCCGGAGGTGGCGTTGTCCGCATTTTTGGAATGATAGAAAATATGCTTCTTTTCCTTCGGACCGTTGTAGACGATTTCCTTTTCCTCCTCCGTCAAATCCTTGAAGGGAATGTCCGTCCGCACGCCCATGGCCCGGCAGACATCGGTCATCAAGGACCACATCAGGGAATTCCAGGGCGCCACCGCGCCTTCATCCACACTTAGATTTTCATCGGGAATCAGCGTGCTCCTGTCCACGGTCCGTATCATTCCCGTGCCGCCGCAGCATTTGCAGGCCCCCTGGGAATTGAAGGCCAGTTCCTCCGCGCCGGGAGCGTAAAAATGCACGCCGCACACCGGGCAGGTAAGGTCCAGGCCCGCAGCCACATTGATGGAGGGCGGCAGATAATGGCCGTTCGGGCACCGATGGGATGCCAGCCGGGAAAACATCAGCCGCAGGCTGTTTAAAAGCTCCGTTCCGGTGCCGAAGGTGGAACGAATGCCCGGCACCGCCGGCCGCTGGTGCAGGGCCAGTGAAGCCGGTACATACAAAACATCGTCCACGTCCGCACGGGCAGCCTGGGTCATCCTTCTTCTGGTATAGGTGGAGAGGGACTCCAGATACCGCCGGGACCCTTCCGCGTAGAGCACCCCCAGGGCCAGGGAGGATTTCCCTGAACCGGAAACCCCGGCTATGCCGACGATTTTATTTAAAGGAATGTCCACGTCTATATTTTTCAGGTTGTGTACCCTGGCGCCGCGCACCAGAATCTTTGCAGGTTTGTCTTTTTTCATGCAGTCCGCCCTTAGTGATTTATTTTTCGGTCATACGCTGCGGCTTATATGCTGCAGTGTTCTGTTCTGATGTCTTCATTCTGATATCTTTATTTACTGCCTATCTTACCTCTTTTTCCCGGCGCTTTCTACCCTTTGAATTGAATTTCACCGGAATGGGAGACGTTCCGGTCCTGCTCTTTCCTGCTTTTTCTCCCCTTCTGCCGGTGTTTGGCGGGATGGGGCGAAGCTTCTGCCCTGCCCTTTCCTG
>CADBNF010000030.1 GCA_902796005.1 uncultured Lachnospiraceae bacterium
AGGATACAGTTATGAAGATTATACATACACATATGACAAAGACGGCAGAATCTTAAGCGTAACGCATACTTCCCGTGAGGCAGATCAGAGAGCGGATGTCCCGGGAGAGGTTACCAGGTGGGAATATGACGCGGACGGCAATCCTGTCCGGCAGACGGTCTCTTATATTGAAGCCGAAAACCCCTGGATGGAGGTCCTGTACGAGTATGACAGCTATGGAAACTGTACCTGTGAGACAACCTATTCCTATGATAAACTTTCCGGCCGTGACCTTACTGAATACGAATACGGCCGGGACGGCAGCGTAATTTCGAAAACAGTAACCTGGTATGAACCGGAAAACTGGGATACTGAAGAGCTGGAATACAGCGGTTATGAGGTTTATAAATACGATACTGAAGGCCGTGAAATCAAGCATGAAAGCTACAGCAAAAACGGTGAACTTCGTCAGGCTGAGGAATACCGTTATGATGACAAAGGCCGCATGATTTACGAAATGAGCGGATATTATCAGGATTACCAGGGTGAACACAATGAAGACGTCCAGACCCGCGAATATGAGTATGATGATGAACATTCACTGTATTCCATCATTATCTACTGGGACGGAAAACTGTACTTAAACGGCACGGTTTCCTTAAACGAAAACGGCGATGAGATCAAAAGAACATTAAACGTGTATGACGATGAAGGCAAAGTGTACCTGCACACGGATGAGTATACCTACGATGAATACGGAAACCGTATCCGTGCTGATTATTATGACGGCAGGGATGACGAATATACGGCGGATGAGTTCGACTATGTATATATTCCCGGAAGCGGGAAATAAAATGAAGGAACAGGGCCTTCCCTTTAAGGGAAGGCCTTTTTTTCGTGATTCTTTGCTGATGCCGCCTCTTCCTACTGGTATTTTACCCCGCCGGGATGTATACTTATACTGAGGAAATATGCGTAAAGGCGGTACTGGAAAATGAGTGCATTTGACCATATCATAGCCGGACTGATGGCGGACGAAAAGGGCGCCGAAATGCTGGCGGAAAGCCTGAAATTCGACGCGTCCTCCATGGCCAGGATTCCCCTTCGCTACCGGATCATCGCCCTGGGCTTTGTCAGAAGGATGACCCTGGAGGAGCTGAACGGCAAGCTGGAGGAAAACGGCTGCGCCAGGCTTTATGCCAGGAGCATGCTGGAGGCGAGCCTGATCTATGCCTTCCTGCACGGCCTTTCCTATGAAGAATGGAAGCATCTGCAGGAAAAATGCGGCAGAATCCGCACGTCTGCGGAAAACCGGGACCGTTTCTTTACGGGCTCTTCCGTACGGCTGGACGAGCTTAAGGATTACGTATACGCCAATTCGGAGGATGAGGAGTTTGAACTGGCCACAAAACACCTGACCCGGGTTCTGGAGGCGCGGATTGCGGAAGCGGCCACCGGGCGGGGCGGGTTTGAGGCCTTCCTTACGGAAAACATCCGGGCCTTTTCCTTTGTCCGGGAGAAAACCCGGTATTATTTCTGCAAATACCTGTATTTTGCCCTGAAAACAGCCATTGACCGTTATCTTTCCGCGCTGGACGGCGGCAGCACGCCGGAAGCGGCGGCCCGGTAGCTGACGCTTTTCAAGGGCATTACGCCCCTGGTACGGAAGAAAATGACGCCTGCGGAGCGCAGGGCATTTCTGGAGAGCTGCGGAATATCCTGCGGCGCGGTTTTCGATGATTTCAGCTATTTCTTTTTCGAATATGTTTCCCTGGACTGGGTGCAGGTGCTGGCGGAGTATTACGGAAGCCTTTTCGACATGCCGGAAAGGGAAAAGGCGAAGGCGGCGGAAGCCCTGAAAAGGGAGTTTCCGAAGAAATACAAGGGCCTTTCGGATGAAGAAATCATCCGCAGCAGGCAGCAGGAGCTGGACGAGGAGGAAGAAAAGGAAGACGAGGCCTATTCCCTTGACAGCAGCGGCAGGGGCTACCAGAAGAACCGTTCCGGGGAAAATACCATCCGCAAGTACATCAGGGGCACCCTGGACATCGACCGGACCACCCTGGTCTGCTTCCTGCTGTATTTCGCAGAGCGGGCGGACCTTCCGGAGGAAATGAAAATTACACCGGACCGGCTTACCGAAATCCTGCTTTCCTGCGGCTTTGCGGGCCTGCGGATGACCGAGGATTTTGATTTGTTCGTGCTGGGCTATCTGGAGGCGGAGGACAAGGCCGAATACCTGATCCAGGAGGTGACCAACTACGCCCTGGATAACGAGAATTTCTATCTGTATTATTTCTACAGGAACTCTTCCAGTTATTATGAAGACCTCGAAAAGCTGACGGGAGGAAAATGATGGCAACAGAAGGCAGCGGCAGTAAAACCTATATGCTTCCCGAGGGCACCCTTTTGAAGGAACGCTACCGGATACTGGCGGTCATCGGGGAAGGCGGCTTCGGCATCACCTACGCGGGCCGGGACGAGGTGCTGGATACGGAGGTTGCGGTAAAGGAGTATTATCCGGCGGACATCGCCACCCGGACCATAACGGTATCCTCTACGGTAAGTACCTGGTCGGAGGCGGACGCGGACCGGTATGAAAAGGGCCGGGAGGGCTTCTTAAAGGAAGCCAGGACCCTGGCAAAATTCAAAAACGACCCGGGCATCGTGTCGGTGTATGATTTCTTCTCGGAAAACAATACCGCCTACATTGTCATGGAATACCTGCCGGGGGAAAACCTAAGGAAAACCCTGACGAAAAAGGGCACCATGTCCTTCGACGAAAGCTATTGCCTCCTTCTGCCGGTGATGGCTTCCCTGGAGAAAATCCACGCAGAAGGCCTGATCCACCGGGATGTGAGCCCCGACAATATCCAGATGGGGCTGGACGGACGGCCGAAGCTGATGGATTTCGGCGCGGCCAGGGCCATTCCAAAAGACGGGGAGAAGACCCTGTCCCTGCTTTTAAAGCCCGGCTATTCGCCCGAGGAGCAGTATATCGGCAGTGAAAAGCAGGGCCCCTGGACGGACGTCTACTCCCTGTGCGCCACGCTGTACCGGATGATTACCGGCATGCGGCCCGAGGATTCCCTGCAGCGGATGCTGCTGGATGAGCTGAAAAAGCCCTCGGAGCTGGGCATCGACATCAACCCGCAGGCCGAAGCCGTCCTGATGAAGGGCCTGGCCATCCGCCCGGCGGACAGATACCGTTCAGTGGAAGCGCTGAAGCGGGCCTTTGAGGAGGCGAAAGCGGGCATACCCGCGGCAGGGGATGTTCCGGGAGCAGAGACGGATGTCGAAGCCGGCGGGAAGAAGACGGACGTCGAAGCCGAAGGCGTAAAGGACGGTAAAGCCGGCAGCAGAAAAGGCATTCTTGCCGGCATCATCGCCGCCGTGGCGGTGATTGCCCTTATCGCCGGGCTCACTCTTACGAAAAAGCCTTCACCGGAGGACGGCACCGGCCCGGTTCCACAGGCTGCCGAAAGCAGCGCCTCCGGCAGTACGGCAGAGGAAAGCGCGGAAGCTGCCGGTACGGCGGCGGAAAGCGCAGAACCCGGCAGCACGGCGGAGGAAAGCAGGGCGGAAGAGGCGCCTGCAAAGGACCCCGTCCTTTCCCAGACGGGGGAAGCCTTATTTTACGGCAGACGGCAGGCTGCGGGCAGCCTTTCCGTTTTCATTAAAAACAGCGGCCTGCAGCAGCTGAATGTGGACGGGGATACTTTGTATACCGTAACGGATCTGCCCTATACGTATTTCGGCTTTCCGCTGGAAACGGGAGAGCAGGGCATCCTGCTGATTTATCCGGATGAAACCGAACATCTGTATGCTCTGATCGGTAAATATGTCATCGAAGGCGGAAACCTGAAGATCCTTCCGGAAAAAGAGGATCCCAAAGGCCTGCTGGCCGTCCTGGAGGCCGCAGCCTTTGAGGCAGGCGGGCTTTCCCCGGCGGATATCCTTCCGGCGGATATCGACGAACAGTTCCTCTATGCGGAGGAACCGCTGGTTTACCGGGTCACTGTAAAACGGGGCAGCCTCTTTCTTTCCCCGGATCCGGAAGCCGAAGGCAGCCGGTATGTGACGGAGGAGACCGCACTTTCCGGGGCGGCCGGCCGGTACGGAGAACCGGCTGAGGACCTGTCCGCCTCTGATATTTCCGGCATTTGCATCGGGACACTTGCAGAGGGCAGCAGCTGTGAGATTTATTTCGGGGACGGCGGAGAGGCAGAGGATGCGGTTCTGAAAAGCCTGTATCCCTCCATCAAATGCATTTCCCTGGAGTGGAACGGGGTGCGCAGGCAGTATAACGGCCGGGAGGAGGTCTTTGAGGAGCCCGGACGCATCAGCAACACAGACTACTTCAACACGGCGCCCTTTGGTTTTATTCTTGTCAGAAATACCGATGAGGAGCCCGCCGCAGCCTTCTTCCAGAACCCGCTGGATGATAAATAATAACAATAATTGTTACTGAAATTTATAAAAATTTTATTTCCTTTTTTCCTGCACTTATGATAGAATGCATGGAGTACCGAAACAAAAGCAATCAGTTTAAAATTATACACCCTGAAAGGAGCAGTTCGCGCATGTATCAGAAATCACCCGTTACAGATCGTATTGCCCGTATCCGTAAGAGATACCGCACCACGACCCCGAAGATTGACCTTAACCGTTACAAACTCGTTACCGAGTTTTATATGGACAATCCTCAGCTTTTCGGCATCTTAAAGAGAGCTCATAACCTGAAGAACCTCTTTGAGAATATGCCCACCCCCATTTTCGAGGATGAGCTGATTGTCGGCTTCCCCGGCGAAACCTATCGTTGTACCGCTCTGCAGCCCGAGACCGGCCTCGGCTGGCTGATGAACGAGATGGACACCATTTCCACCCGTGAAGTTGACCCCTATATCATCGACGACGAAACCAAGGATTACATCCGCAAGACCGTTTCCTTCTGGGACAAGAACTATGTCGGCGCTTCCACCGATGCCCATATGCCCAGAAACTTCCTGGCAAACCATGCCGGCAACGGCGTTAACTCCTGGAACGTAAGAGGCAACAGCGCAGGCCCCATCGGCCACTTCTGCGGCGATTTCACCAAGGTTGTGGACAAAGGCTTCGGCGCCATCCGTGATGAAGCCCTTGCGAAGATGGAAATGATGGAGAACAACGGCATCTACGGCAACGACAACCGCAAATATGTGTTCTACTATGCCATTTCCCTGGTCTGCGAAGGCGCCATCACCTATGCGAAGCGTTATGCGGCAGAAGCTGCCCGCCAGGCTGCCGAGTGTACCGATCCCAAGAGAAAAGCCGAGCTTGAGCAGATCGCAGACAGCATGAACTGGATCATCGACAAGCCCTGCCGTACCTACTGGGAAGCCGTTCAGGCCGTTTACTTCTATCAGCTCGGCCACATCCTTGACGGCCAGCTCCACGGCATCACCTTCGGCCGTGTGGATATGTATGTAGGCAAGTATCTGGAAGCCGATCTGGCTGCCGGAAGAATTACCGAAGAGTTCGCCCAGGAAATCATGGACAGCTTCATCCTCAAGGTTGCCGAGAACAACAAGGTCGGCCCCGAGATGGTTGCCAGAAATATCCCCGGCTACACCTCCGGCCAGATGATCACCGTTGGCGGCCAGAATCCGGACGGCTCCGATGCCACCAACAAGGCCACCTATATGGTGCTTCAGTCCAGCCACAGACTGCTGCTCCACAATCCGCCCATTTCCCTGCGTATTCACCAGGGTACCCCGGATGACCTCTGGGAAGCAGCGGAAGAGTGCACCAAGGCTGTCGGCGGCGTTCCGATCTTCGAGAACGATGACATGGTTATCCCGGGCCTGCTGTCCCGCGGCATTCCGCTTGAGGAAGCCAGAAACTACTGCCTTATCGGCTGCGTAGAGCCCTGCGTATGCGGCAGTGACTTTGCCTGCTCCGGCGGTGACGGCGGCGGCGCTGCCTACACCAGCCTTCCGGTTATCTTCTGGCAGGCCATCAACAACGGCGTGAATCCCTTCAGATTCCCCGGTGCGCCTGAACCCAAGCAGACCGGTCTTGCAACAGGCTATCTCTATGAGATGGAAACCATGCAGGATGTTCTGAATGCCTACAGAGCACAGCTGAACCTCTTCACCAGACTGCATGTGAACAACGTAAATATGTGGGAGTATGTATACTCCAACGTTATGCCTCTGCCCTTCCTGTCCGCAACCATGGAAGGCTGTATGGACAACGGCCTCGACGTTATGTGGGGCGGCGCGAAGTACAACGGCACCGGCAACTCCTCCATCGGACACGGCACGGTTGTTGATTCCTTAAATATCATCAACCAGCTCTGCTTCGTAGAGAAGAAGGTTACCACCAGAGAGATGTACGATGCCCTGATGGCCAACTGGGAAGGTTATGAAGAGCTTCGCCAGTACATCCTCGGCAAGTGCGTACACTTCGGCAACAACGATGCCCAGGCTGACCAGTTCACCAGCTTCGTAGGCGATTCCTACTCTCAGGAAATCCAGAGCAAGGGCATCAACCCCAGAGGCGGACAGTGGACCGCAGGCAGCTGGCCTGTAACCATGAACGTAACCTACGGCAAATTCGTTATTGCCACACCTGACGGACGTAAGGCCGGCGAGCCCCTGTCCGACGGTATCTCTCCGGTACAGTCCATGGATAAGAACGGCCCGTTCTCTACCATTAACTCCATCCTGAAGTTTGACCAGGCTGCCTACAGAAACGGCACCCTGTGCAACATGAAGTTCCATCCCACTGCTCTGCAGGGACCGCAGGGCGACAAGAAGCTGCGTTCCGTTATGGAGACCTACTTCGCCGGCGGCGGCATGGAGCTCCAGATCAACGTTGTTTCCGTGGAACAGCTTAGGGACGCCCAGGAGCATCCCGAGAACTACCAGGATCTGGTAGTACGTATCGCCGGCTTCTCCGCATACTTCGTAGAGGTATACAAAGAGGCCCAGGATGACCTGATTAGAAGAACAGAGATGAGCGTCTGATTCTAAACAACAAATACCCGTATCATAGGGAAAACGGGCCGGGGCATTTCGCCCCGGCCCGTTGTTTTTGTTTTTACGGAAAGGAGACAGGCGTCTCCTTTTTAAAATGTTCTGCCGTATTCTTCGTAAAGCGCCGGCAGGATGGATGCCAGATGGGTAAATTCCTTGATGTTGTGCGCTAGCAGGGCCTGCACCGGCATCAGCGGGAAGGTGAAGCCGTCGGGAATAACCTTAACCGGACTGCCGCCGATGATGCTGTAGCCGAACCAGAACCGGGTGCGCAGCTCACAGCCGTCCTCCACCGGACGCAGGAAGTGACACATGATAACCGGATTGTGTTCATTTCCCGCGCAGACGATGGTGCCCTTGAAGTCCTTAAGCTTTTCCGGATCAAAGCCGATGTCTGCCGGATTGCGGAAATTGATGAGGATGTGCTCGAGGCCCAGACCGGTATCCTCCCGGACGTCGTGCATGGTATCCCAGTAACGCTCCTTCATGGAGAGGGATTTGTCCAGGGCCTTTTCCGGATTCCGGGTCAGGCAGTAGTAGTGGTCCTCATGGTTCCAGATCTTGTAGCGCAGGGGTTCAAGCCCGTGCCAGGCAAACCACCAGTCAAACATTTCCGGCGTTACTCCGGGCATCTTCGTCAGGTTGGCCAGCATGCCGCCGCCGTCGGGAAGAGAGCAGAAGCCGGCTTCCAGGGGCAGGTAACCGGGCTCAAACAGCCGGTTAAGCTCCGCAGGATGGAGACCAAGGTTGCCGTCCACAGGCCGGGCCGCCGCGGCATAGCGTTCCGGGGCAGCCTGCACCATATCCCGCAGGAAGTATTCCCTGTACAGCGGGGATTCCTTTTCCTCCTCGCTGATGGGAACCAGGTGGTCCGGCTTCATGGGCCAGTCCGCCAGGGGAAGATCCCGGGTGCCGAAGACCATTTCACCGTTTTCATTGTGCACGGTTATCCATTTCAGCCAGTTTTCATTGTCGGTTTCCGGGAAATCCTCCCGCAGGAACCAGCCGCGGGATTCCTTCCGCATTTCGGAGGCCTTGTAATGCATGTCCGCGCAGAGAACCATGGCCTCCGCCTCCAGGCATTCCAGGGCCTGGTGCAGGTCTTTGGCCTTCATTTTATCCAGAAGGCCCTTCGCCTCCTCCACATAGGCTTCCGCCTTCTTCATCCGGTCCGCGTGCATCCAGACGGACAGCTCGACAGGCGCCATGGCCTTCTGCACGAGGGCAATGACCTCCTTGGCGGAAACGCCCTCCGCCCTTTCAAGCGGCGCGTTCACCCGGTGGGCTGAAGCCTCTATCTGATCCTCGTTCAGGCCTGCAGCAGCTTCCGCCAGCCCGGTTTCGGCCATATCCCGGGCAGCCTTCAGCGCGGCAAAGACCGCATTCAGGATGCCTGAGCCCCGGTTCCTTCCGGGAGGCGCGGGCACCGCGCCGGCAAGTCCGGAGCCGCAGTAGCTGCAGTCACCGATGGCGTACAGGCCGGTGAGGGTGGTCCGCATATTGTGGTCAACGCTGATGGGAGACATTTCCCCGATAAACATGGGGGCAACCTCCAGATCCCTGTCCACCGAAGCACCGTTTTCATCGTTCAGGACCCGGAATTTCTTGCCGAAGGGCCTCGGCCACTGGCGCTCCATGGAATTGTCGCCGGCTTCCTCGCCCTTGAAATCCAGGTGGACGGGTCCGTTGCCTTTGCACATCTGCATGTACCATTCCCGGATGGCCCTGCTGCTGATGTCGGTTTCCCTGTGGTCGCAGAAATGCGGAGTAAGGTACTCATCCTTCGCATTGTACATATAGTTTTCGCCGAATACCACTTCATTGTGGCTTCTGACCTTGACCAGCTGGGCAAAGTTTCCGAATTCCACGTTTTTCAGTTCGGCGCCGGCGCGGTAGGCCGCGGCGATGCCGTCTCCCCTGCCGCTGCTCCACATGGAGCCGATGCGGTAATCCTGGCTGCCGGTGGCAAGGACGACTTTTTTAGCCTGAATCGCCGTGAAGCTGCCGCCCAGCACGCTGAACACCAGCACGCCGGATACAGCGCCGCCCTCCGTCAGGAGATCCGCCATGGCGGTTTTGTCCATGAACCGGACGCCGAGCTTTTCCGCGGTGCGGCGTACGTTGAGGGTGGCGTCAAGGTCGATGCAGACCATGGAAGTCATGGGGCCTGTCTGCATGATGTTGTAGGAGCCGTCCTCCTTCCGGGGCATTTTCACGCCCCAGGATTCCAGCCGCTCGAACATCTTGTTATTCATGGAGACGTATTCGGCCATCAGGTTCTGGTCCGTGAAATCCGCGCCGATGTTTTTGGTATGGAAATAGGCAAAACCGTAGGGATCCACGGTTTTCAGGTCAAAATACTGCAGCACGCCGCCGCCGCGGTTCGCCTTGCCGGAATAGCCGGCGAAGTTCTTCTCCACAACCAGGACGTCGGCCTCAGGCATCGCTTCCTTTACTGCCGTGGCGCAGGCCAGGCCGCCGATGCCGCCGCCGATAATACAGATGTCACAATATGCTTTTTCGTAGTTCAGCACGCTTCTCCCTCCCTTCTTACCGGCAGCCGTCGAAGGACTGCATCAGGTGTTCACTGGAATAATCGGGAATCACCCTGATGGCATCTCTTCTGCACATGAATTCACAGAAAAAACAGCGTTCACAGTCTTCCACATACTGAAAGATCGGCTTTCTGTTTTCCGCGTCCCACCGGATGACGTCGACAAAACAGGCTTTGTAGCACTGCTGGCAGCCGACGCATTTTTCCGGGTCAAATTCGATACGGTGGTTTGTATTAATCACCTTGATCACCTCCCGCCCTTTGGGCAAATGTTCTTTTCTCCTTCCCTCATCTTAGGATAGTGAAAGGGGAATGTCAACGCATTGATTTGTTCAGGAAAGGGGTGGAAAACCAACTTAAGGATTGACGCTCTTTTTGCAGGTTAGTAATATAGAGACTAGAGAAATCTTTACCGGGGAGGGAAGAAATGGAGGTCGAAAAACAGCTGGAATTTTTCCCGGCGGAGCAGGAGAAACAGCCTGTTCCCCGCAGTGTAAGCTGGAATCTCTGGCACGGCTGTACCAGGGTATCCGCGGGCTGCGCCCACTGCTATGTGTTCCGCAGGGACGCGGAATTCGGCAGGGACACCACCCAGGTAAAAAAGACCCAGGCCTTTACACTTCCGGTACGTAAACACCGCGCCGGGCCGGAAAAGGGAAGATATAAATATCCACCGGGCACGGAATTCCTGACCTGCTTTACTTCGGATTTTTTCCATCCGGCGGCGGACGAATGGCGGCCGGAGGCCTGGCGGATGATGCACGAGCGGTCCGACTGCACCTTTTATATGGTAACCAAGCGGCCGGAGCGGATAGAGCAGTGCCTTCCCTTTGACTGGGGAAGCGGCTATGAAAACGTGGAAATCTGCTGCACCTGCGAAAACCAGTGGGCGGCGGACAAAAGGCTTCCGGTATTCCTGGAGCTTCCGATACCGAATATGTCCATCATGCACGAGCCGATGCTGGAGCGTATCGATATCCGGAAATACCTGAAAAAGTATGCCGGCCGGATTAAAACGGTGACCTGCGGCGGCGAATCCGGGCCGGAGGCCAGGATCTGCGACTATGCCTGGGTGCTGGATACCCACATGCAGTGCGTGGAATACGGCGTGGGCTTTCATTTTCACCAGACGGGCTTTCGTTTCCGGCGGGGAAACCGGATTTACGAGATTCCCAGACAGTACCAGCATGAGCAGGCGAAAAAGGCGATGCTGGAATTTGACGGCATAAGAAGAACAGAGGAAGAGCAGTAAGGAAAAGAACCTTTCAGGAGGAGAAAGCGATGAAAAACAGGGATGTTGTGGACAGAATCCTGGCTTACCACCCGGCCATCGACAATTACAACGGGTGCGATACCTACAAATTCGGCGACCCCGATGCGGAATGCAGGGGCGTGGTGACCGCCATCAGCCCGACGGTGGAGGTGATCCGCAAGGCGGCGGCGCTTGGCGCAAATCTCCTGGTTATCCACGAGCCGACCTTCTATACGTCGGAGGACGCGCCGGGCTGGTTTGAAGATTTCGACTGCAGTGTGTACGAAGAAAAACGCGCCCTGCTTAAGGAATGCGGCATGACGGTCTGGCGGGACCATGACCATATGCATTTCCACAATCCCGACGGCATCTTCGAGGGGGTGCTGAAATATACCGGCTGGAAGGCATATTCCCGTCCGGTCAATCCGCCCTACGGCGGCTTCGGTCATTTTTACGTGACCCTGCCGGAAGCCATGACAGTGGCGCAGGTGGCGGAGCATCTGATGAAGAGCATCGGCATGAACGGCTGCCGGTATGTGGGAAGTCCGGAGGCAGAGGTGAAAAACATCGCAATCGTGGGCCATCTGTACCCTGCCATGAATGAAATGACGCCGAAACGGAAGGACGGGAAGCCGAAGGAATACAGCGTGCAGATCATCGGGGACCTGGAAAAGGACGTGGACCTTATCCTGCCGGGCGAGACCATCGACTGGACGGTGCTTTCCTATCTGCGGGACGCCGCGGCCTTCGGAAGAAACAAGGCCATGATTTCCCTGGGACATTACAACTGGGAGACCCTGGGCATGAAATACGCGGCAGACTGGATAGGAGAGCTGGTTCCCGAGGTTCCGGTAACCTACGTCCATGCCGGGGATATGTTCGGTTATTTCCTGCCTTAAGAAAAAGGCAGCAATTATAAATGCAAAATAAAAGGAAAGAGAGGCGGCGCAGATGAAAGAATACAGAAAAGTGATTACCCTGCCCGGAGAAGTGCTGGATTATGAAACCGTTTTTGAGGAAAATCCCTATCTCCGAACAGGCGTGCCTGAAAAAATGGGTTCGGTGGAACGGTTCGACTACGATACGGCGGTCTACGAAAACGGCATAACCTATCATAAGACCGCCTACGTGTACCTTCCTTACTGCTATGACGGGAATGACCGGAACAGGAAATACAATGTACTGTATTTCCAGCACGGCAATACCTGTGAGCCGGCCATGTTTGCCATCGGCGGAAACAAATACATGTTTGACATGCTTTTCGATTCCGGCGAGCTGGACCCCTGCATCATTGTGTTCATTACCTATTATATGGACCCCATGCGGGATGCCGACGTGAGAATCCAGACCGGCGGCGCCGAAGCCGGGGACGGCTGGACGCCGGGTATTCCTCCCTATTTCTATAAGGAGATCGTGCAGGACATTGTCCCCGGTGTGGAGATGAAATACAATACGTATCTTACGGATCCGACGCCGGAGGGCGTACGCGCTTCCCGGGATCATCGTGCCTTTGCCGGCTATTCCCGCGGCGCAGCCTGGACCTGGCGCATGTTCCACTATGATTTTGAGTATTTCCGCTGGTTCTGTCCCACAAGCGGCGGCATTTCCTGCGACAAACCCCTTCCCATGCCGCCGGGCAGCGGTCCCTTCCCCACCTGTACCGATGAGGAAATCCTGGACTACCTGACTGCGCCGATTAAGGCGCATCCGGACCTGCCCTTCTTTATCTATGCGGCCAGCGGCGGGATGACGGACGGCCCCTGGATGCGGGAGCAGATTAAGCTCATCACCGAACATCCGGCCTTTTCCTACGGCCCGGATCCGGCAAAGAACAATATCTACTATTCCCTGTCGGATTATTACCATACGGATTACCTGGTTCCCTATTATTTCTGGAACTATCTGAAGATACTTTTTAAAGTATGAGAGGGAAAGCAGGACAATAAAAAAGGCCTGCCGCGTAAGCGGCAGGCCCTTTTTGCGTTTGCATGTATTATTTGATGACCATGATGAGTTCGCCGGCCTTTACGTTGTCACCGGCAGCTTTGTAGATTTCGGATACCTCGCCGTCGCACTTGGCAACAACGGCGGTTTCCATCTTCATGGCTTCGATGACGGCAAGGGAATCGTTGGCTTTCACCTTGTCGCCCTTCTTCACCAGAATCTTGCTGACCGCACCGGGGATGGACGCGCCGACTTCGGTGGGATCGTCCGGATTTGCCAGCTTGACCTGGACGATATTCTCGGAGGCATGCTTATCAACTACATTGACCTCACGGCGCATACCGTTCAGCTCGAACTGTACCACGCGGGTACCGTCTTCGTTCAGGTCGCCCAGACCGAGGTATTTGATAACCAGGGTCTTGCCGTCTTCGATGTTGACCTTGTTGGTTTCGCCCACTGCAAGGCCGTGGAAGTATACATGGCTGCCCAGACGGGTGATGTAGCCGTGCTCATGTCTGGCCTTGTAGTAATCCTCAACCACCTTCGGGTACATGAACCAGGAGATGATGGCGCGGTCGTTCAGCTCGTCGTCCGCATTCATGACCTTGGACAGGGCTTTCCTCGCCTCGTCATAATCAGCGGGCGGAAGCAGCTCGCCGGGACGGCAGGTGATGGGTTCCTCACCCTTGAGCACGATCTTCTGCAGCTCCTTGGGGAAGCCCCAGGCGGGCTGGCCCATCATGCCCTTGAAGTAGCTGACGGCGGAATCCGGATAGGAGAGGTTCGCACCCTTCTCCAGGATGTTTTCCGGTGTCAGGTCATTCTGCACCATGAAGATCGCCAGGTCGCCGACCATCTTGGAGGAGGGGGTAACCTTAACGATATCGCCCAGCATGTCATTTACCCGTTTGTACATTTCCTTGACTTCCTGGAAACGGTGGCCCAGGCCGAAGCTTTCCACCTGCGGCTTCAGGTTGGTGTACTGGCCGCCGGGAATCTCATAACGGTAAATATCGGTAACGGGCGTCTTCAGGTCGGATTCGAAATCCGTATAACGCTCACGGATATCTGACCAGTAATCGGTCAGCTGCTGCAGATCCATGTAATCCAGACCGGTGGCCCGCTCGTCATACTGCAGGGCGGCAACCACGGCGTTCATGGAAGGCTGTGAGGTCAGGGAGGACATGGAGGAAATCGCCACGTCGACGATATCCACGCCGGCTTCCGCCGCCATCAGCAGGGTGGCAACCTGGTTGCCCGTGGTGTCGTGGGTGTGCAGATGCACGGGGATCTTCAGCTCGGCCTTCAGCGCAGCCACCAGCTCCTTGGCAGCGTAGGGCTTTAAGAGGCCGGACATATCCTTGATGGCCACGGAATGGGCACCGAGGTTCTCCAGCTGCTTGGCAAGGTTGACATAATACTCGAGAGTATATTTGTCCCTGCTCTTGTCCAGGATATCACCGGTGTAGCAGATGGTTGCTTCCGCAAATTTATTCTGCTTGATGACCTCATCCAGGGCAACCTCCATGCCGGGCACCCAGTTCAGGGAGTCAAATACACGGAAGATATCGATACCGCCCTCTGCGGACAGTTTTACGAAATCACGGATAACGTTGTCCGGATAGTTGGCATAGCCTACGGCATTGGCGCCGCGCAGCAGCATCTGGAAGGGAATGTTCGGGATGGCTTCCCGCAGCATATCCAGTCTCTCCCAGGGAGATTCATGCAGGAAACGGTAGGCCGTATCGAAGGTGGCGCCGCCCCACATTTCCAGAGAGAAGCAGGGGTAAAGGATTTTCGCCGTTCCGTCGGCTACCTTCACCATATCACGGGTACGCACCCTGGTGGCCAGCAGAGACTGGTGGGCGTCACGCATGGTGGTATCGGTGATGAGGAGCTTCTTCTGATCCATAACCCATTTGGACAGGGCTTCGGGACCGTTCTCGTCCAGGAACTGCTTCAGGCCCCTCGGCGGTTCGCCTTCGGGAACCTTCGGGAATCTGGGCGTCTCATACAGCTTCTTGCCCGCGGTGGGATCGTTGACCACGATGTTGCCGATGTACTCCAGAAGCTTGGTTGCCCTGTTCCGGGAGTCGGCGATATTGAAGAGCTCCGGCGTCTCGTCGATGAACTTGGTGTGGCACAGGCCCTTCTTGAAGGTCTCGTTGGTCAGGATATTGGTCAGGTAGGCGATGTTGGTCTTAACACCGCGGATTCGGGTTTCGTTAATGGCCCGGAGGGCTTTCCTGCAGGCGCCGTAGAAGGTAGTATCATAGGAAGTGATTTTTACCAGCAGGGAATCATAATAGGGAGAAATAACCGCTCCGTTGAAGGTATTACCTTCATCCAGACGGATGCCGAAGCCGCCGGAGGAACGGTAAGCGGTAATCTTGCCGGTATCCGGGGCAAAGTTATTGGCGGGATCCTCGGTGGTGATACGGCACTGGATGGCGTATCCGCGCAAGGTGACATCCTCCTGGCAGGTGATGCCGATGGCGGGATCGGAAAGGGGCTTTCCTTCCGCAATAAGAATCTGGGCGCGCACGATATCAATGCCGGTTACCATCTCGGTAACGGTGTGCTCAACCTGGATTCTGGGGTTCATCTCGATGAAGTAGTGATTGCCCTGGTTGTCCACCAGGAATTCCACGGTACCGGCGCTGACATAGCCGACTTCCTTCGCGATCTTGACAGCGTCGGCGCAGATGGCTTCCCGGACCTTTTTCGGTACGGAAAATGCCGGTGTGTATTCGACAACCTTCTGGAATCTTCTCTGCAGGGAGCAGTCACGCTCATACAGATGGACAATGTTGCCGTATTTATCCGCCAGGATCTGAACCTCGATGTGCTTCGGATGTTCCAGGAACTTCTCAATGAAAATATCATTGTTGCCGAAGGCTTTTTTGGCTTCTGCGGAAACCAGCTCAAACGCAGGAATTACCTCTTCCTCACTGTCACAGCGGCGCATGCCTCGTCCGCCGCCGCCGGCTGCAGCCTTAAGCATGATGGGGAAGCCATATTCCTTGGCAAGACGGAGAGCCTCTTCGCCGTCCTTCAACGGCTCTGTGCTACCGGGAATAATCGGAACGTTGCAGCGAAGGGCAGTTTCCTTGGCCGTAAGCTTATCACCCATCTGAGCAAGTACATCAGAGGGCGGTCCGATGAAGATGATGCCGTTGTCTTCGCACGCTTTGGCAAAGGCGGCATTTTCGGAAAGGAAACCGTAGCCCGGGTGAATGGCGTCGGCATGGCGCTTCTTGGCCATGTCAATTATCACGTCGATGTTGAGGTAGGCGCCTAAGGGGCTGTCGTTTTCGCTGAGCATGTAGGATTCGTCGGCCTTCGTACGGAAAATACTGTAGGTATCTTCCTTTGAATAGACAGCGACGGTGTGAATCCCCAGATCCATGCAGGCACGGAAAATACGGACAGCGATTTCGCCGCGGTTCGCTACAAGAACCTTGCTGATCATTTTGTCTGGCATAATACACTCCTTAAATAATTCAGTGTTGTTGCAATTTAATTTATGCTGCAGGCAGGATTCCGATCAGGCCTGCAGCAGCTTAACCAAACCCAATGATAATTATATAGGTAAGAAGAGTAAAATTCAATAGTGAGTGATGTGTGGGAAATGAATAAAAATTGATATAAAAAATTGTTGACAACCATAAAGACCTGTGGTATTTTAAATAAGCTGTCGCAAGGAACGGCAGCGCACCTTGATAATTAAACAGTAAAACACA
>CADBNF010000031.1 GCA_902796005.1 uncultured Lachnospiraceae bacterium
CAGCCACCACCGTAACCCTGACGGAGGCAGGCACAGCCAAATTCGGTGCCATTACCTATACCGAGGCTGACGCAGGCCAGACCTATAACTATACCATCAGTGAGGACGGCTTCGGCAAAGGCTGGACAAGCTCCGGTGATGTTACGGTTTCCGTGGAAGTAACGGACAACGGCGACGGTACCCTTACCGCAACCCCGACCTACACGCCCGGAACTAAGATCATCACCAACACCTACGAAGCAGAAGGCACGGTAACCCTTACCGCGACCAAGGAAGTGACAGGCGCGGCCTGGCCGGAAGGCAAGACCCTGACCTTCACCCTGACCGGCTCCAGCAGTGAGCATATGCCGGAGGTTACCACCGCAACCCTTTCTGCTACCGGTACCGTAAGCTTCGGACCCATCGCCTTCAGCCAGGACGACGTGGGCAAGAGCTTTAACTATACCATCACGGAGGATGGCTTCGGCGAAGGCTGGACCGGCTCCAATGATGGCAAAGTAACCGTAGTGGTAACCGTTGCGGACAATGGTGACGGTACCCTTACCGCTACGCCGGTTTATACACCTGACACGAAGACCATCACCAACACCTACACCGCAACAGGCGAAGCTACCCTGAACGCTGTTAAGGCCATTGAAGGCGCGGCCTGGCCGGAAGGCAAGAGCCTGACCTTCACCGTAACGGCAGCAGAAGGTACGCCGATGCCCGCAGAAACGAGCAAGACCCTGACTGCAGCCGGCAGCGTAAGCTTCGGAAAGATAGCCTATACCGAGGCTGATGCAGGCAAAACCTACACCTACACCATCAGCGAGGGCAATGGCTTCGGCGGCGCCTGGACCGGTTCCGGTGACATCACCGCTACCGTAAAGGTAACAGACAACGGCAATGGAACCCTTGCAACGGAAGTAACCTACTCACCGGACAGCGATACCATCACCAATACCTATGCCGCAGAAGGCAGTGTAACGCTTGAAGCGAAGAAACAGCTGGTTGGCCGCACCTGGAAGGACGGCGAAACCGTAACCTTCACCCTGCTGGATTCCAACGGCGCGAAGGTTGAAGAAAAGACCATCGGCGCAAACGGTACCATTACCTTCACAGCCATCAAATATACCCAGGATGACCTGAAGGATGCCTCCGGCGCATTTGTGGCGAGCAAGGAATTTGTTTACACGATTTCCGAGACCTCCACACTGCCCGGCGGTGTAACGAAGAGCGGCGATATCACAGCCACCGTAACCGTAACCAATAACGGAGACGGTACGCTGGGAACCTCTGTTGTATATACAGCAGATGACACCATCATCAATACCTACACCAGTACACCTGATAAGGCTCAGATCTATGTGACCAAGACCATTGAAGGCTATATTGACGGCGAAGACGTGAGCGGAAACGTTCTCGACAGAACCTTCAACTTCACCATGACCGGCCCGAAGATCGAGGGTACACTGCAGAAGACCATCACCACCTCCGGTGGCACAGGTACTGAGCTCTTTGCCGAAATCGAGTACACGCTGGCTGATATGGTGGATGATACCGGTGCTTATGTTGCGGAGAAAGAGTTCACTTACCTCGTAACAGAAACCGCCGGAAGCGATGCAGGCTTTACCTACGATACCCAGACCTACAATGTGGTCGTAAAGGTTCAGGATCAGGACGGCAGAATTTCCGTCACTGACATTACGAAGGCTCAGGATGCGGATTCGAATGTCCATGTTATCAACACCTTCACGGAGGAAAGCCTGGATGTTACCCTGCATGTAACCAAGGTTATTGAAGACCAGTCTGACAGCGCCCAGGATAAGGAATTCACCTTCCAGCTGCTGGATGCTGATAAGGAACAGGTTGAGGCCAAGTCGGTTATGACCCGGAATCTGACCGGAAATGTAGACTTCTCGGCCATTAACTTTACCACGGCAGGCGTATTCAACTATTACCTGCAGGAGATTGCCCCGACACAGACGGAAGAAGGCTGGACATATGATACCAAGGAGTATCCGGTGGTTATCACCGTTGCCCATAACTTTGAAACCGCTGAGCTGGAAGCGACCGTAACCATCGACGGAACGGAAACCACAGACCTGTCGGATCTGCGCGTAACCGTAACGAATATTTACAAGGCTGCCGAAACAACGGCGGAACTGAAGGTCACCAAGGAAGTAAATGATACTTCAGGCAGCGCCTACGACACGACCTTCACCTTCACACTGACCCCGCAGGACGGCGCACCGATGCCCGAAGGCGCGGCCACTGTTGAGAAATCCATAGAGGGACCGGGAGAAGTATCCTTCGGTACCGTTACCTATGAGAAGGCCGGAACCTTCAACTACACCATCCAGGAAGCTGCAGGCAATGCCGCCGGTTATACCTACGACACCACTGCATATCCCGTTGTGGTAACCGTTGAAGATCAGGAAGGCAAGCTGGTTGCAACAGCTGCCTATGGTGAGAAGAGTGAGACCTCTCTGACGGTGACAAATACCTACGACCCGCAGGATGCCGAGGCAGCGCCGAGGGCCCGCAAGGTTGTGGAAGACCTGTCAAAGAGCGCACCGGATGAAGAGTTTACCTTTGTTCTGAAGGATGCGGAAGGCAAGGAAGTGGAAACCGTAAAGGGTAAAGCCGGATACGTGGATTTCAGTACCCTTACCTTTGACAAGGTCGGAACTTACGAATATGTCATCACGGAGACTGCGGGAAGCACACCCGGCTTCACCTATGATTCCGCTGAACACAAAGTAACCATCACCGTAACGGATGAAGCCGGCACCGGTATCCTTACCGCAGCCATCACCTACGGCGACGGAGAAGAAGCGGTCATCACCAATCCCTACAAGGCCGAGCCCGTCAGCGTACAGCTGAATGTGCAGAAGACCGTGGAAGGAACGGAAGATGTAAATGAAGACGCTGAACCGAAGGAATTCACCTTCAACCTGATTCAGGGCAGCGAAACCATCGATACCCAGACGATCAGGGTGCTGAAAGGCTCCGAGACCGCAAGCTTCGGCGAGATTACCTACGAAGAGGCCGGAACCTACACCTATACGGTGACCGAGAAGGCCGGAAGCGCAGCCGGTTACACCTACGATACCACCGCCTACACCGCGGTTGTAACGGTAACCGACAACGCAGGCAAGCTGGAAGCCAAGGTAACCATCAACGACGCTGAAGGCGATACAATTACCTTCGTCAACACCTACAAGGCGGAGAGCGTAGACGTTGACCTGGAAGTCAGGAAAGAGCTCCAGGGCCGTGACCTGAAGGAAGGCGAATTCGAGTTCACCCTCGAAATCGATGGCGAAGCAGTTGAAACCGTAGCCAATGCTGCGGACGGCACTGCGAAATTCGCAACCCTGACCTACGACAAGGTAGGAGAGCATACCGTAAAGATCACCGAAGTGAAGGGCGAGCTTGGCGGCGTAACCTATGACGAGAAGGAATATACAGGAACCATTAAGATTACCGATGACGGTGAAGGCAAGCTTGCTGCAGCCGTGGAGCTTAGTGAGGACAGTGTAGTCTTCGTCAACACCTACAAGCCCGAACCCGTAGAAGTCGAAATCGCTCCTGATGCGAAGAAGGAACTGACCGGACGCGACCTGAAGGAAGGCGAATTCGAATTCACCCTGGAGATCGACGGCGAGGTTGTGGAAATCGTAAAGAACGCCAAGGACGGCTCCATCACCTTCAATGCCGTGAAGTACGAAGAGGTCGGAGAGCATACCTTCCGGATTTACGAGACCAAGGGTACCGATACGGATATCTCCTACGATACCACTGTTTACGAGGGCAAGATTGTCATCACCGACGACCTCGAAGGACATCTGGTAGCGGAAGTAATCGGCGGAGACGGCATTGTCTTCAAGAACAAATACAATCCGCCTGTAACACCGCCTCCGGTACCGCCGACAGGTGACAGCAACAACACCGCCGGCTGGCTCATCATGATGCTGGCCTCCGGAACGGCTCTGGCAAGCATTCTTGTAAGCCTGAACAGAGACAAGGCAAGAGCGAAAGCCCGCGCAAGAGCAAGGGCCCGCAGAAGAGCCGAAAGGGAAAGATAATTTCCGACAATCAAATACGACAGTGAATACTGTCTGAACAACGAGCCCGCTGAAAGTCTTTCAGCGGGCTTTGTTGTATCCTGCCGTATGGCAAATTACGATAACGGAATGCGAAAAACCGCACAGCTTTTTGTGTTTTTTTGACAGGAATGACGGTTGACAGGCAGGAGTGGTACGCATAGAATAAAGCATCATAATGAAAAATATGCAGTGTTCCCGCAGGCGTAAAGGCTGCGAGGGAAGAATAGAGAACCGTGTGCGATTCACGGACGGTACCGCCGCTGTATACCGTCAGCAAGCTGTTTTCGGCGAAAGCCGGTCATTGGAGCAATCCGAGAAGGCAATAAACAGCGTTCGTCTTTTAAGACGGCTGGCGTAAGTCAGAAGACCTGCTGCATCATTTACCCCTGTTTCGCCTTGCGTGTCTATGAGGTGGAGCATATTTTGATCACGGAAAAACGGCCGTGGCGCAGACTGATCTGTGCCGCGGCTTTTTTGTTTGTGCAGGAGCGTGATAAGGATGAAAAAATACCTGGTAAGAAGACTGCTTTTCCTGATTCCGATTATGCTGATTCTCTCCATTTTCGTGTTTGCGCTGACCTATCTGTCTCCCTCCGACCCGGTCACCTTAAAGTACGCCCGCCTGGGCGTTACACCGGATCAGGAGATGATTGAGCGGACAAAGGAGGAGATGGGCTTAAATGATCCCTTTATCGTACAGTACGGCCGGTGGCTCGGCCGGGTGCTCCACGGGGATCTGGGGGAATCCTACAAATACGGTACCTCCGTATGGCAGACCCTGACGGAGCGGATTCCCAATACCCTGAAGCTGGCCGGGGCGGCGATTCTTCTGACGGTGCTCCTGGCCGTTCCGCTGGGGATACTATGCGCGGTGCACCAGAACCGGTTCATCGATTACCTGCTGCGTATTATTTCCTTCTTCGGGGTGTCCATGCCCAGCTTCTGGGTGGGCTTTCTCCTGATGTATATCTTCGGCGTGCGCTTCAAGGTCCTGCCCGTTACGGGAAGCGGGGAGTTCCGGTACCTGATCCTGCCGGCCCTGACCCTGGCCTTCTGGATGGTTTCCCTCTATGTGCGTCGGGTCCGCGGCTCCATGCTGGAGGAAATGAACAAGGATTACCTGACCGGCGGACTGGCCAGAGGCCTGCCCAAACGGCAGATTATCCTGCGTCAGATCCTGCCGAATTCCCTCCTGTCGGTCATCACCATGTTCGGCATGTCCATCGGCGGCCTGATGGGCGGCGCGACGATTATCGAGACCATTTTTGAGTGGCAGGGCGTGGGCAAGATGGCCATTGATGCCATTTCCGTAAAGGACTACCCGGTGATCCAGGGCTACATCCTGTGGATGGCCATGATCTACGTGCTGGTCAATCTGGGCGTGGATCTGCTGTACCGGGTGCTGGATCCCAGGATCCGCCTGGAAGGAGGCAGAAAATGAGCGGCACGTATTATCTGAAAAAGGCCATGAAGGATCCCCAGTTTGTGATCTTTCTGATCCTGGCTGTGGTGCTCATCCTTGTTCCGGTATTTGCGCCTTTTGTCGCGCCGAATGATCCGATTGAGCCGGATTATTCCAATCTGCTCATCGATCACAGCGCGAAATATCCCCTGGGCACCGACGAAATCGGACGCTGCATGCTTTCCCGGCTGATCTACGGCGGCCGGACCTCCCTGCTCATCGTCTTCGTCGTCATCCTGATTTCCTCCGTGATCGGCGTGGTGCTGGGAATCCTGGCCGGTTACGCCGGGGGCAAGGTGGACATGCTGATTTCCCGGATAACGGACATCTTCATCGCGGTGCCCCAGACGGTATTTGTCATTGCCCTGGTAAGCGTCCTGGGAAGCAGCCTGAAAAATACCATCCTGGCCATGTCCCTGGTAAGCTGGACGGAATACTGCCGGGTGACAAGAGCCCTGGTATTAAGCCTGAAGGAAAATCCTTATGTGGAAGAGGGACGGCTGGGCGGCATGAACGAATTCCAGATCATCCTGAAGCTTATCCTGCCGAATGTATTTCCCTATCTGCTGGTAAATATCACCCAGGATATCGGCGCCCAGCTGCTTACCTTAAGCGGCCTGTCCCTGCTGGGACTTTCCTCCCAGCCGCCGACGCCGGAATGGGGCGCCATGTTAAGCGGCGGAAGAAAATTCATCCAGGCAAATCCCCGGATGATCATGTATCCCGGCCTGACCATCGTGATGAATGTGGTGGTCTTCAACCTTCTGGGAGACGCCCTCAGGGACGTTCTGGACCCCAGATTTGTAAAGAAAAAGCATCATTTCCGCAGAATGCGGGAGTGGCTTAATAAAACAGAATAATTTTTTTAAAGGAGGTTTTTTGCAAAATGGCAAAAAAACACATGAAAATCCTTGCGGCAGCCCTGGCGCTTGCTCTGGTACTGCCTGCCTGCGGTAATGCCGGCGGCGGTTCATCGGAGACATCCGGCGGCTCGGCTTCCGCAGCTTCCTCTGCAGTATCCGAAGCCTCTGCAGTATCCGAGGCTTCCTCCGCAGCTTCTGCGGTAACCCCTGCCGCTGAGGGCGGCAAACACCTCACCGCAGCCACCTACTGGGCGGCAGCCACCATTGACCCGGCCGTGGAATACGACGGCTGGACCAGCTGCCGTGCAGGCATCACCGAGACCCTTGTTATGGTAGACGAGAACCTGGAGCTGGTTCCCCTTCTGGCTGACAGCTGGGAGCTGAAGGATGATCAGGTGACCTGGGTTATGCACATCCGTGACGGCGTGACCTTCCAGAACGGCAAGCCGGTGGACGCCGCTGCCGTCAAGGCCTGCTTCGAGCGGACCATGGGGATCCAGGAGCGTGCCATCACCGCCTGCAAGATTGACCATATCGAGGCGGACGGCCAGGAGCTGACCATCGTTACCTCCGAGCCCTTCGGCGCCTTTCTGGCCAACCTTTCCGAGCCCCTGTACTCCGTAATCGACGTGGAATCCGGCACCGATCCGGAAACCTGCCCCATCGGCACCGGCCCCTTCATGGTTACCGGCTACAAGGCCCAGGAGTATATCGAGCTGGCCGCCTATGAGGATTACTGGCAGGGAAAACCCGGCCTCGACACTGTAACCTTAAGAATCATCTCCGATGACTTTACTCGCTGCCAGGCCCTGCAGGCCAACCAGATTCAGCTGGGACAGAGGGTGAACAGCACGGATATCGCCACCCTTCGCGCAGACCCCAGCTACGCTGTCTACGAGACAGCCGGCACCCGTGTCCGCGTGATGATCTTCAACCATACCAACGAATTCCTGGCGGATTACAATGTGCGTAAGGCCATCGAGTGCTCCCTGCAGTACGATGCCCTGACCAACATCATGGGCGCTACCTACACCCAGGCCGGCGCTCCCTTCCCGTCCTCCGCACCCTACGGCTACGACGAGCTGGATGTGCAGCACTATGATCCCGAAAAGGCCGCTGAATGCCTGAAGGCCTCCGGCTACGAAGATACCGACGGCGACGGCTACGTTGACAAGGACGGCAAGACCCTTGAGATGCGGCTGATCTACGATGATGACAGCATCACCGCAGCCATGGATGCAGTGCAGAACATGGCGAAGGTAGCCGGCATCAAGATCGACACCCAGCTGGTGGATACCACCGCGGATGCCGAGCACAACGGTGACTATGACATCATGATCCGGAACTGGCAGTCCCTGTCCACGGGCGATCCCCAGTGGCTGTTCGACAGCATGTACAAGACCGGCGCCATGAACAACCTGAGCAAGTACTCCAATCCGGAAATGGATGCCATCTGCGATAAGCTGGCCCTGGCCTTTGATTTCGAGGACCGTCAGGCCCTGGCCATCGAAGGTGAGAAGCTTGTCCTTGCGGACAGTGTCAATGTCATGCTGTTCGGCCAGAACAACTTCGTTATGGCCAGCAGCAGGGTCTCCAATGTGAAGCCCTATCCCATTGACTACTACTTCCTTGACTGGACCATTACGATTGACTAAAGAAAACTTTTAATGAAAAAAGCGGGGCTGCCTCCGGCAGCCCCCGGTGAAGAAACCATGGCTATACTGGAAATCGAAAATTATTCCATATCCTACGACGGCCTGAAAAGCGCGGTGGACAACGTCTCCTTTTCCGTGGAAAAAGGGGAAATCATCAGTATTGTCGGGGAAAGCGGCAGCGGGAAATCCACGCTGCTCCACGGCATCCTCGGACTCCTTCCGAGGGCGGCCGGATCCCGGGGCACCCTGAAGGTGTTCGGCAGAGAGCTTTCTGCCATGTCCGAGAAGGAGCAGCGCACCATGCGCGGGGAAAAGATGGCCATTATCTTTCAGGATACGGGCCGGTACATGAACCCCATCAGCCGCATCGGCAGGCAGTTCAGCCAGTATCTGAAGGTGCACAGGAATTTATCCCCCGAACAGATGCATGAGATGGAGGTGGACCTGCTGCAGCGGGTACACCTGACGGATGCGGAAAGGGTACTGAATTCCTATCCCTTTGAGCTGTCCGGCGGCATGCGGCAGAGGGTCGGCATCGCCATGGCCATGGCTCTGCAGCCGGAGCTTCTGCTGGCGGACGAGCCCACAAGCGCCCTGGACGTGACCATCCAGGCGCAGATCGTGCGGCAGCTGATGGAGCTTCGCAGCAAATACGGCACCACGATTATCGTCGTCACCCACAATATGGGCGTCGCCTCCTACATGTCTGACCGGATTGTGGTCATGAAGGACGGACATGTGGTGGAAACCGCGCCGGCAGAGGAACTGATCAGCCATCCGAAGGACGCTTATACCAAAGCCCTGCTGGAGGCGATTATCGAGCTGGATGACGAAAGGCTGGCCTGACGGGAGGAAACATGGATAAAAAGGAACCGATTCTGGAACTGAATCATGTCAGCAAGACCTTTACCACCGAGGACGGAAGAGAGGTCCGGGCGGTAAAGGATGCCTCCCTTGCCGTATATCCCGGGGAATGCATAGGCATCGTCGGGGAAAGCGGCTGCGGAAAAAGCACCATAGCCAGGCTGATTACCAGGATTATTGATCCTTCCGGCGGAGAAATCATTCTGGCGGGAGAGAATATCGCAGACAAAAAAGGAAGGAAGCTGAAAGCGGTTTACCGGGATATCCAGATGGTTTACCAGGATCCCTACTCCGTCTTCAGCCCCCGGGCCGGCATCGGGACCTTCCTGACCGACGGCCTGGTCTATCACGGGATTATGACGCGTTCCGAGGCCTTGAAGGAAGTGGGAAAGCTTCTGGAGATGGTGGACCTGCCGGCGGAACTGGCGGACAGGCTGCCTCACCAGCTGTCCGGCGGGCAGCTGCAGCGGGTGGTTATCGCCCGGGCGGTGTCCATACGGCCGAAGGTGATCCTGCTGGACGAGGCCACCAGTGCCCTGGATGTATCCGTACAGAAGCAGGTGCTGAACCTGCTCATGCGGCTGAAGAAGGAGTATAATCTTACCTATGTCTTCATCGGCCACGACCTGGCGGTGGTCAGGTCGATAGCGGACCGCATCGCGGTCATGTACGCCGGCCTCATCGTGGAGGAGATGGACAGCGATGAGCTGGAGCAGGCGGAGCATCCCTACACAAAAAAGCTTCTGCAGTCGGTCTTTTCCGTAAATGACCGGAACCGGAAGGTGATTCCCATCGAGAACATGAGTGTCTCCGACGAGAACCTGCAGACCCTGGGCTGCCCTTTCCAGCCGAGGTGCCCGGAGGCGCTTCCGGCATGCAAAAACGCCTGCCCGATGTTAAGAATGACAAAAAGCGGCCATAAGGCAGCCTGCCTGGCCCTGGAATAAATGAGGGATTGCATGTATTACGGACGGTTCGGACCGGCTTCGCAAAAACGGAGGCGGGCGGTACCGTTCTTTTTTTGCCCGGAAGCGGCGGCCTTTTGTTGCACTTCTTCCCTGACGAGGGTAAAATAAAGCAAAGGCAATACCGAACAAAACAGACATCCTGCATATGGACAGAAAGGAAGAGACAAATGAGAAGAAAGAGATGGCTGGCAGCAGTCTGCATCCTTCTGGCAATGCTGCTTTTCGCCGGCTGTACCGGCGGCGCGGCACAGAACAGCGCCTCCGCGGCGGAGGCAGGAGAGACATCCGAAGAAACCTCTGTGGTTTCAGAGCTGGTTTCAGAGGTATCCGAAGCGTCAGAGGCTTCCGAAGCGGCGGAAGAGCCGCAGACAGTGGAGAAGAACGGAGAGGTATACATCCTCTTTACCAGTGATATCCACTGCGGCATCGAGGACGGCTTCGGCATGGCAGGCCTGGTACGGATACGTCAGAATCTGGAGGATCAGGGCTATACCACCATCCTGGTGGACGACGGGGATGCGGTGCAGGGCGGCACGGCCGGCACCCTGACAAAAGGAGAGGCCGTCATCGGGCTGATGAACCTGGCGGGATATGATGTGGCGATTCCCGGCAATCACGAATTTGACTACGGCATGGAACAGTTCATGCACCTGACGGACATTGCGGAATTTCCCTATATTTCCTGTAATTTTACCAAAAACGGTGAGCCGGTCTTCGCGCCTTATAAGGTGCTGGAGGCAGCCGGGATGAAGATCGGTTTTGTTGGGGTGACCACACCCACCACCTTTACCACCTCCACGCCGAAGTTCTTCCAGAATGATGAGGGAGAATTTATCTACGGCTTTATGCAGGAGAGCAGCGGCCATGAGCTGTTCACCGCGGTGCAGAACGCGGTGGACGCGGCCCGGGCGGAAGGGGCCGACTATGTCTATGTTCTGGGACATATGGGACTGGAAAAATCCTCCGCAGGTCCCTGGACTTATGCGGACATCATCGAAAATACCACCGGCATCGATGCTTTCCTGGACGGACACAGCCACGACACCGAACAGGTGGTCATGAAGAACAAAGACGGACAGGAGGTAGTCCGGTCCGCCTGCGGAACCAAACTGAACTGTATCGGCTACAGCCATATTACACCGGAAAAAGGCATCGAAAAAACCGGTATCTGGAGCTGGCCGAATGATATTTCAGCGCCGGAGCTTCTGGGACTGACCGGTGATATAAGCACGTCAATCCGGCAGATCAACGCTGAATTGGACGCCATCCGGCAGCAGGTTATTGCGGCGGCGGATGTGGAGCTTACCGTCAACGATCCGGAGGCAAAGGATGACAGCGGCAATCCCATCCGGATGATCAGAAGAGCCGAAACCAATCTGGGAGACCTGTGTGCAGATGCCTTCCGGATACAGACCGGAGCGGATGCGGCGGTGATCGGCGGCGGTGCGATCCGCAAAAGCATCGCGAAGGGGGATTTAACCTACGGAAATCTCCTGGACGTTTTCCCCTTCGGCAACCAGACCGTGATTATAAAAGTCACCGGGCAGCAGATCCTGGACGCCCTGGAATGGGGCGCGAGAAAGGTGCCGGCGGAAAACGGCGGCTTCCTGCAGGTATCCGGCATCACCTATACCATCGACGTTTCCGTGCCCTCAGGCTGCACGGCGGATGAGCGCAACATTTTCACAGGGGTAGAAGGACCTTACCGGGTGAAGGACGTCACCATCGGCGGCGAACCGCTGGATCCGGCGAAAACCTACACCCTTGCCGGGCAGGATTATACCCTGATAAATCACGGAGACGGCTACACCTGCTTTGACGGGGCGGAAGTCATCAACAGTATGTTCAAGCTGGACAACCAGGTACTGATTGATTATTTAACCGATACCCTGGGAGGCCGGGCAGGTGAAGGCTATGAAGACCTTGCCGGCCAGGGAAGAATCAACATTATCGGCGGATAAGGAAAAGGACGCCCCTGCCGGGGAAATGCAGCAGGAGAAAGGAAGAGAAGGATGGATTTGAATCGCTTTACCGCAGAAAAACTGTCGGATCACCTTTACCGTATTGTGGATGCGCTGGAGGTGGCCTGTTACCTGGTCACAGGCAGGGAGCGCGCCTGCCTTCTGGATACCTGCACCGGTGCCGGTGACCTGAGGCGCTTTGTGCAGGAGCTTACCGGACTTCCCCTGACCGTGGTGGTGAGCCACGGGCATATGGATCACCTGGGCGGTGCAGGCCGGTTTGAAAAGGTCTTTATGAAGAAGGCGGATATGCCCATTTTCCAGGTGCACAGAAGCTGTGCATTCCGGGCGGAATTCTTCTCGGGACACCTGAACCTGTCGCTGTCGCCCTCGGATTTCGCGCCGGTTCCGGAGGAGGTATTTGAGGATTTGCCGGAGGATACCGTCCTGGACCTGGGCGGCGTGACCGTGGAGCTTCTGTCCTTCCCGGGACATACCCCCGGCATGGTCTGTCCGTTGATTCCCGAAGACCGGATCCTTATCATCGGGGATGCCTGCGACGACAATGTCCTGCTGTTCGATCAGTATTCCTCCACGGTGAGCGAATACCGGGATAACCTGAAGAAAATGAAGGACATGAGCGGCCGGTATGACCGTATCCTGGGCAATCACGGTAGCTATGCGTTTACCATGGAGCTGATCGACAACGTGCTGGAAAGCTGCGACCGGATACTTGCCCGTAAGGACGCCCACCTGTGGGTGCATATCATCGGGGAATGGATGTATTCCGCCAATGCCATCGGCGAGGATGAGCTGCGGCTCGACGGCAAACCGGGAAATGTACTGTATTCAGAGGAAAAAGTAAGATAAAAAGGAAGTGCCAGGGGATGCCCCCTGGCACTTTTTTTATTCTTCGGAAAGCTTTTTGTAATAACTGTAACGTTCCTGTGCATCCTTCTCCGCCTTGCGGAAGAGGTCTTCCGCATTCTTCGGGAAGGTGCGGTACAGGGAGGAGTAGCGGACCTCTCCGGAGAGAAATTCCCGGTATTCCAGAGAAGGCGCGGGCGAATCCAGGGTAAAGGGATGGTCCTTATTGGCCGGATTGTACCGGTACAGGGGCCAGTAGCCTGCCTGTACGGCCCGCTTCATTTCCTCCTGGGCGGCGGCCATGCCGGCCTTGATGCCGTGGTTGATGCATGGCGCGTAGGCAATGATGACCGAAGGTCCGGGATAGGCCTCCGCTTCGGTGACGGCTTTTACCAGCTGGTTCATGTCCGCACCCATGGCCACGCTGGCCACATAGCAGTTTCCGTAGGCCATCATCATCCTGCCAAGGTCCTTCTTGCCGGTTTTCTTGCCGGAGGCCTGGAAGGCCGCAACGGCGCCCATGGGCGTGGCCTTGCTGCTCTGGCCGCCGGTATTGGAGTAAACCTCCGTATCCACCACAAAGACATTGATGTCCTCGCCCATGGAAATGACGTGGTCCAGGCCGCCGAAGCCGATATCGTAGGCCCAACCGTCACCGCCGTACATCCATACCGGCTGCTTGGCCAGGTGCTCGGGGTGGCGGAGAATCAGCATCTTCAGCTCCTCCGCCCGCGGGCCGGAAAGGGCTGTTTTCCGCAGGGCTGCCTCCAGGACCTGGCCCGCAGGAAGGGAGGCCTGGACATCGGAGAAGGTATACAGCCAAGCGGCGATGGCCTTCTGGAGATTTTCCGTTTCCGCCGCATTCCTGGTGATGCTGCCGGAAGCCAGAAGACCGGAAAGCTCCTCGATCCAGGCCCGGGTTTTGGTCCGCTGCTGGTTGACGGACAGGTACATGCCCAGGCAGAATTCCGCGTTGTTTTCAAAAAGGGAATTGCTCCAGGCAGGGCCGCGGCCCTCTTTGTTCACCGTATAGGGGATGGAGGGCATGGCGGCGCCCCAGGCCTGGGAGCAGCCCGTGGCGTTGGCCCAGTACATCCGGTCGCCGAA
>CADBNF010000032.1 GCA_902796005.1 uncultured Lachnospiraceae bacterium
CAGATATCAGATCCTGAAGGCAAAGATGCCTGTTCTGATTACTGCTCTTTCCGAGCTGAACACTCCTCGGTACATGACCCCCGGCGGAATCTTCGATGCCTGCGATGCTGAGATTACCGTTTGGAGCCGTGATGACCTGAAGGATCTTGACGATGCCAACATCGGTCTTGCAGGTTCTCCCACCAAGATCGCCAAGGCTTCCGATAAGGTTCGTAAGGGAGCCGGTGAAGTTGTTAACCTTGATACCGAAGCCGCTGTAGATTATCTTATGGATAAGCTGACCGGCAATCATATTATCTAAGAGGTGGTGAACAGTATGAAAAATCTGGAAGAATACAAGGGCGTATTTATCTTTGCCCAGCAGGTAGATAACAAATTAAGCAGCATCGCCTTCGAATTACTGGGAAAAGCCAGAGATCTTGCTGAAGATCTTGACTGCAAGGAAGTTACCGCTGTCCTTCTCGGCAGCGATGTTAAGGGCCTTGCCGATCAGCTTGCCGAGTACGGCGCTGACAGAGTAATCGTTGTTGACGATCCCGCACTGAAGACCTACATGACAGAGCCCTACACCCATGCACTGGCTTCTGTTATCAACAAGTACAAACCCGAAATCATGCTGGTTGGCGCTACCGCCATCGGCCGTGACCTTGGCCCCAGAGTATCCGCCCGTGTTGCTACCGGTCTGACCGCTGACTGTACACAGCTTGATATCGGTGATTTCCCGCTTGTTGCCATCCCCAACCAGGAACAGCTTCACAAGCAGCTGCTTATGACCCGTCCTGCATTCGGCGGCAACACCATCGCTACCATCGCCTGCCCCTACAACCGTCCGCAGATGGCTACCGTACGTCCCGGCGTTATGGTTAAGAAGGACAAGATTGAAGGCGCGAAGGCCAAGGTTGAGGAGTACAATCCCGGCTTCGAGAAGAACAACAAATGGGTTGAGATTCTGGAAGAAGTTATGTCCGTTAACGAAGTTGCCGATATCATGGATGCCAAGATCCTTGTTTCCGGCGGCCGTGGCGTAGGCTCTGCTGAGAACTTCAAGCTTCTCCAGGAGCTGGCTGACGAGCTGGGCGGACAGGTTTCCTGCTCTCGTGCAGTTGTAGATAACGGCTGGATGCCCAAGGACATGCAGGTTGGCCAGACCGGCAAGACCGTACGTCCCAAGGTATACTTCGCTATCGGTATCTCCGGTGCTATCCAGCACGTTGCCGGTATGGAAGAGTCCGATCTGATCATCGCTATCAACAAGAACGAAACCGCTCCCATCTTTGATGTAGCGGATTACGGCATTGTCGGCGACCTGAACAAGATCGTTCCGAAGCTGATCGACGCCATCAAGGCTTACAAGGCTGCGAAGGCTCAGTTCTGATTTAACTGAACTAACAGCGGGAAAGAGATTTCCCTGTAAATGAATAAGGCAGCAGGAAACTGCTGCCTTATTTCTGAAAAGAGGAGAAGAGACTATGTTCTGCAGAAATTGCGGCACCAAGATTCCGGACGGAGCGAAATTCTGTCCGCAATGCGGTACGCCTTCCATTACCTCCGGGTCCGTAAACCAGACAGCTGATTCTGCCGGGTTTGACCAGGGCTTTACCACCCCGGATGCCGGAGAAGATTATTACCAGGATAATTATTCCGGAAGCGGCTACAGCCAGGAGAGCTTCAGCAGCGCAACGGATTACACCGATGACCTCAATACCACCGGCTACAGCGGAGACAGCTACGGCCAGGATGACTTCGGCGGCGATACCTACGGCGCGAATCCTTATCAGGAAGACAATTATTCCGCCAACACCGGCAGCCGCAGCAGCGGCGCCTCCGGCAGTACCCGGAGCAGCCGTCAGTACGGCGGTGACCAGTACGGCAGCGGAAGCACCGGCGGAAATTACAGTAATTCCGGCTACAGCACAGGATACCAGGCACCGTTCTCCGGCATGGCCATTGCCGGCTTTGTGCTTTCTCTTGCGGCCATCTTCTTTAACGCCTTCTTCCTCATTCCGAGTATTCTCGGCATTATTTTCAGCGGTGTCGGCCTCGGAAAGTGCAATAAGAACGGATACAGGGGCAAGGGCCTTGCTATCGCGGGTATGGTAATCAGTATCATCCTTCTGGTTATCTATGTGATTGCGATTATCTATGTCCTGTCTTATGCCGGCAGCATCTATTATCTGCTGCGGAGCTTCTTCTGAAGCCTGTAAGAAGCTGCTTATATTGTTGTAAATGAGAATATCAACGAATACGGACTGCTTTGAGACCAGGCATCCGTATTCGTTTTTTTGTCGGAAAAAACGAGAAAACCATGATCCGTTTTTGGATATTATGCTATAATATGATAAGAATATTTCAGGATTGACTTATGATACGTTAGAAAGGAGACAAGATGCAGCTCGATTTACAGAAAAGACCTTTAAGCCGGCATCTGTCCAGGCATTTCCTGTTCCTGGAAACCGATGCCTGCTGCAAAGGACGTAAGAAAGGATTGTTCCTCGGCCTTTCGGCGGAAGGCGCCGGTACCTTCGGCAGACTGATGGATATTCCGCCGGGATTTATACAGCTTCTGCCTGACGGGAAGGAAGGCCCTGATGCATTCCGTGTTGAAGCTGAGGAGAGCTTCGCAAAGGTGGACTGTCCGGAGGGCGGTACGCTGTGCATTGCCCTGCACGGGGAGAAATCCCTTCTGATATCAGGCAGGGACTGCACCCTCACCATGAAGGTCAGGCTGAACATGGGTGAATCCATCCTGGAAACACCCCGGGGCTATGAGGTCATCATGGGTTCCGAGCGCTACGTGATTTCCCCGAAAAAAGGTAAGGGAAGTCTGGAGGTGGCCTGGGAGCTGGAGAACCTGAAAAGCAGTGATCCGGTTCTTACCTTTGTCCCTGAAGACGGCGCTCTTGAGCTGGTCATGATGGACACGGATACCAATTATGAGGTTCCCGAACCCCCGGCAACCGCTGCGGATGCAGCCGCAATTACGAAGGCTGACTTTGCAAGCTGGCTGGATAAGCTGGTTTATAAGGAAGACCCGGAAGCTGCCTATGATCTGTGGATTGGTTTCCAGTACAGGAACGGCCAGGTCCTGACAGATGTGGACCGTACGGCGCATCATTATGCCAAGGCCATGGAGCAGCCCTTTGCAGCCCTGGCTTTTAAGGATATCAACTGCAGAATCGGGCTGCTGAACGCCCTGATGGCGACGGAAGAGAAGAGCGGTATGATTCCCAAGGAAATCTATCTGCGGGATCTTGTGCCGGAAGCCGCACCGCCGGTCTGCGGCCTTGCTTTGGCGGACTGTGATTTTGCCGCAGCCGATAAAGATCTTCTTGAGAAATTCTACTGCCTGTTTTCCAAAGCTGTGAACTGGTGGTTTGTCAACCGTTATACAAAAGCCGGCTGCTTCTATGCCTATATTCATGAAACCGGCGGCCCCGGCAAGCCTGTCCTTCCTGTCGGCAGACCCTGTGTCAGCCCGGATCTGGCTGCTTACCTGATCCTGGACTGCCAGGTGCTGGAAAAGGCGGGTGCCTGCCTCGGCAGGGAAGATGTTTCCCTCTGGAAAGAACGCAGAGAAGAAATGGAAAAAGTCCTTTGCGGGCTTTGGACGGAAAACGGCTTTGTCAGCAAAGATGCAATGACGGAGGATACAGCACCCACACCGTCGCCCCTTGCTCTGATTCCCGTCATCCTGGGCGACGAAGAGAAATTCCCCTTTATTTCCGCTTTGAAGGAAAAGGCCGCCGGGCTGGATGCCGCCAGGACGGATTACCTGTATGCGGAAATGCTGGCGCTGAAAGTCCCGGCACTTGCTGCAAAGATCATAGAGAACGGCGTAGAGAAGACAAATGCGGACTCCGCCGCTGCGTTTTCACCGGCCTGTGCAGGAGCGCTTCTTGCACTTAAAGGAAAGGAGTGTTGAATATGAAGGCACCTGTATTTGGCGATCGGGCGAAATTTGACCTGACCCATGCGGTTTATGCCCGTGAAGGTTCCGCTTTCTTTATCATTGAAAACTACTACAGCCATTTTCTTCAGCTTTCAACCTACAAACCCGGCGCCTGGATGGATACCAATGAATTTGTTTTCAACATTCATGCCGTAAAGGACGGCCGGGAAGCCCCCTATTCCTATCTGGGGGATCCGGGTGCGCTTCGCCTGACAACGGAGACCGGCGTACTGGATATCGTATTCACCTATCATGAATATCTTCGTGTTTATTCGACTGACGGTATCGGCCTGACCCTGGAAGCCTCCCGTTACCGTCCGGGCATGCCGGCCTGTGACTGCTGCAGCGGCGCGGTCTTCCTTCCGGACGGCACCTGTGAAATCAGCTACGGTACCTACGGCAAATTCCGTTTTAACCCCATCCGGGGCAGAATCGAGATTAAAGCCGAGCTGAAGGAAGGAAAGTCCGGCTATAAGGGCTTATGCATCCTGCTCCTTCCTGACGAGGAAGGCGTGCTGGATATTGCCCTGCATGAGGATATGGTGGAAATCACAGAGCTTCCGGATAAATACCCGCCCATCGATGAACTGAAGGCGGACGGCTTTGCCCGCTATGAACAGTTCCAGAAAAACTACCTGAAGCCGGCGGCAGGCTACGAGGAGCTTTTCCAGTATGCCTCCCACACGACCTGGTCCAGGCGGGTTAAGCCCGGCGGCAATTACAAGGCTCCCATGATTCTCATGCATTACGAATACTTAAACGCCGCCTTCTCCTGGCAGCAGAGCTTTAACGGCATGTCCATGATGGGTGACCCGGAGGAGGGCTGGCGGATGATCTGCGCCATGTTCGACTACCAGGAGGAGGATACCGGCCAGCTTCTGGGCAACGTGGGATACCTGAACGCCAACAGGGGTATTCAGCCGCCCATTCAGGGCTTTGCCCTGGATTTCCTCATGAACAAATGCGGAGATTCCTTCCTTACGCCCGAATCCTGCGAAAAGATGCTCCCGAAGTTCGAGAAATGGATCAACTTCTGGGTAACCACCCGTTCCGCGGGAAGAGGAGATGACGTCACGATGATCAACAGCCCCAATGATTCGGGCTGGGATGATGCCACCATCTTCCAGGACGGCTTCCCCACCGTCAATCCGGACCTTATCGCCTTCATGATTCTCCTTCTGGAGAAGACCGGCCTGCTGGCGGAAAAATGCGGACAGAAGGAAAAGGCAGAAAGCTACTATGCAAGAAGCAAAAAGCTTCTGGATACCCTGCTGAATGAATTCTGGGATGGCAAAAAGTTCGTAACCTTCCACGAGGGCAAACCGGTGAACAGCCTTTCCGTAGCCTGCTACCAGCCCATTATCCTGGGCAAACGGCTCCCGCAGGAAATCATCGACAAAATCGCGGAAACCCTGACGGAAGAGGGCAATTTCCTGTGTGACATCGGCCTTGCGTCGGAAAGCTTTTACAGTGAAAACTGCAACTATTCCTCCAGGACCTTCGTACACGGCAGGGTCGTGGCCCCGGTACAGCTGTTCCTGTGCGCCGGCCTGAACCTGGCGGGCAAGAAAAAGGAAGCTGCCCTGATCGCAGAGCGCTTCTGCGACAATGCGAAGCAGAAGGGCTGTATCCTCGGCTTCCCGCCCAGGATTGATACCTATGCGGCCACCGGAAAGCCGGTCTATATCATGCCCGGACCCATTGCCTCCGACGGCTGGCCCTGGTCATCCTGGAGCGCCTGCAGCATCCTGACCCTTATTACCTGCATCATTCCCGAGGGAAGAGAGGCCTGAAGCCTGCACAGGCCTTTGCCTGTAAACCAGACTGACAGTTAAGCCATAAGCCTTCCGGACAGACGTATAACCTGCGCCTGTCCGGAATTTTTTATCGCTTTAAAGTAATGATAAATGACCCAATCATCAAAAAACACTTTCATGTTCAGCTTCTCCAGAGACAGAAACGGTATACAATTTGAACAATATAAAAACTTGGTTTTTTGGTATAAATGCAAACAAAATCTCCTTGACAAAAGATTGCAATCTACTATATATTCTTTAATGGCTGAACCACCATTCATTTTATAGTATACATCGGTTTTCCTGATGTATCAGATGGGATTATTTATACAGGAGGATGAAAGATATGGAGTTACCTAATGTTGGAATTGTCGGTATGGGGATTTATCTTCCGAAAACCAAGATGACTGCTGCCGAGATTTCCGAAAAGACGGGCGGCGTATGGAGTGAAGACGCCGTTATCAATAAGCTGGGCATTGTAGAGAAATATGTGCCTTCAGGGGATCCCTGCGACGGTACCCAGGAGATGGGCGCTCTTGCTGCTCTTGACTGCCTGAAAAATACGGGCGTTGATCCGTTGGATATTGACGTTATCCTCTGCTTCACGGAAGAGTGGAAGGAATATCCCTTAACCACCTCCGCCTGCTATACCGCTGACAGAATCGGTGCAAAAAATGCCTGGGGCATTGACATCCAGAACCGGTGCTGCACCACTGTGTCCGCCATGAAGATGGCCAAGGACATGCTGCAGGCTGACCCGGAAATCAACAACGTCCTGGTATGCGGCGGTTACCGCAACTGCGACCTGATTGACTTTACGGACAACAACCTGTCCTTCATGTTCAACCTTGCCTGCGGCGGCGGCGCGATTCTTCTGCGCAAGAATTACAACAAGAACCTGCTTTTAGGTACCCATATCATGACCGACGGCAGCGTTGTTCATACTGCAGGCAGCGCAATCGGCGGCATCAACAATCCGGTTAACGCGGACAACTACAAGGAAAACTTCAAGCTCCGCCTGATGGATGCGAAGAAGATGAAGGGCCTCCTGAACGAGACCTCCATGCCGAACTGGATGCACTGCATCGACGAATCCTTAAGAAAATCCGGTATGACCAGAAAGGATATCGGCTATCTGGATATCCTGCACATCAAGAGAAGCGGCCATAAGGGCATGCTTGCCGACCTGGGACTTACCGAGGACCAGACCATTTATCTGGAAAACTACGGCCATGTGGGCCAGGTGGACCAGATTCTCTCCCTGAAGCTTGCCCTGGATGAAGGCAAGGTTAAGGACGGAACCGTAGTATCCATGATCGCTGCCGGTATCGGCTATACCTGGGCAGCCAACGTTATCAAGTGGGGTTGATGCATGGCAACATTTTTCCAGTTATTCCTGCGAAGCTTTGAGACAGGCGCCATCTACGGCCTGGCCACTCTGGGCATCATCATCGTTTTCCGGACCAATGCGCTGGTAAACTTCGCCCAGGGCGTTATGGGCATGTTCGGCGCATATGTCATCACCTTCGCCTACTCCAAGGGCGTGCCGATTGTTGCGGCCATCCTTATCGGCGTAGTCGCTGCCATTGCACTGGGCTTTGTGGTTGACTTCTGTATTATCCGGAGAACAAAAAAGGTATCCGGCGCAGGCAAGGAGATTATCACCCTTGGCCTGATGATGGTTATCCTGGGCCTTGTTCCGATTATCTTCGGTGTTGAGCCTTTAAAGCTCGGCAAGGTTATTGCCGACGGTTCCTTCACCGTTTTCGGCGCCAATATTTCCTACAACAGCGTACTGAACATTTTCTTCGGTATCGGCATCACCGTGCTTCTGTTCTTCCTGATTCAGAAGTCCAAGCTCGGCCTGGCCATCCGTTCCACCGCTTCCAATGAGAAGACGGCGAAGCTGATGGGCGTACCCACCGCGCTGGTTACCCTTTTTGCCTGGGCGGTTGCCGTTGTACTGGGATCCCTTTCCGGCGCCATGGTGGCTCCCGCCACCTCCGTATCCATCAACCTGATGGACAGTGTGCAGGTATGTGCCTTCATCGCCTGCGTGCTGGGCGGCTTCCAGACCTTCTACGGTCCGGTTATCGCGGCCTACATCATCGCCATCGCCAACAATATGCTTTCCTACTATGTCTCCTCCGTATGGGGAACACAGATTCTGTACATCATCATCATGGTGTTCATCGTGTTCAAGCCGGTGGGCATGTTCGGCAAGCGCACCATCAAGAAGGTTTAAGGAGGGCAGGGCATTATGGATAAGAAACAGAATAAAGCTGCTGCTTTCTTTAAAAGCAAATATTTCGGTTATATCATTTTCGGCGCACTCCTTTCCCTGCTTCCGCTGGCGACCCAGGCCGGTGTGCTGAAGACCTCCATGATCGGCATCGTGGGCGGCACGATTATTTACTCCATCGTAGCCCAGGGCCTGAATATCAATCTGGGCTTTGCCGGCCTTACGTCCCTGGGTACCGCGGGCTTCATGGGCCTGGGCGCCTATATTTCCGCCTTCCTGACGGAAAACATGGGCTGGGCCTGGGAAGCGTCCCTGATTGTATCCATCGTTATCTGCGTGCTTTTAGGCCTTGTGGTAGGTCTGATTTCCCTGCGTGTGGAAGGCCTGTACCTGGGCATCATCACCCTGTGTATCGCTGAAATCTTCCGGAAAACCTTTGAGGAGCTGGATCCCATCACCGGCGGTTATGCCGGCAAGAAGGCTTCCTTCCCCACGATTTTCTTCGGCGGATGGAAGCTCAACCAGGCGCAGAACTACGTGCTCCTGGCCATTATCATGGTCATCATGATGATCCTGACCTACAACCTGGTGCATGGCCAGATCGGACGTGCCCTGCATGCCATGAGAGGTTCAACCTCCGCGGCCCAGGCCATGGGCATTTCCCTGTTCAAATACCGTCTGATGGCCTTCGCCCTTTCCACAGGCTATGCTGCCTTAGGCGGCGTGCTGTACGTGCATTTCTTCCGGTTTGCCTATCCGTCGACCTGGACCCTGACCCTGTCCCTGAACATTGTGGCCATGGTTGTCATCGGCGGTTCCCGGACGATTTTCGGACCCTTCCTCGGCGCGGTTATCGTATACTCCCTGCAGGATCTGGTCATCAAGAGAATCCCCGTTATCGGCGACCTGAACGGTATTTCCTACATTATCTCCGGTGTGCTGATTATCCTTGTCGTCATGTTCTACCCCAAGGGCGTAATCAACTTCTTCAGCCAGATTAAGGAAAAGGCCGGAAAGTCCAAAGCTGCAGCCCCTGCTGCCGTACCGGCGGCCCAGACAGAGTCCGGAAAGGAGGAAAATGCAGATGAGTGAAGCTGTTCTCCTCGATGACGAGGTTTTAAAGATTGACAACCTTTCCATGCATTTCGGCGGCCTGAAGGCGGTTGACCAGCTTTCCTTTACCATTAAGGAGAAGGAAATCTTCGGCCTTATCGGCCCCAACGGCGCGGGCAAAACCACCGTGTTCAACTGTATTACCCAGTTCTACAAGCCTACGGCGGGCAATGTGGTTTTCCGCAACAACAAGGGTGAGGTGCAGAGCCTTATCGGCGTGAAGGTGCATGACATTATCCGTAAGGGCCTTGTGCGTACCTTCCAGAACGTGGAGCTGATTCCCGAACTGTCCCTGATCGACAACGTCATGGTCGGCGCCCACATTGAATTCAAGGCAGGACTGGTTTCCCAGTTCCTGAAGCTGCCCGGGGCCAGAAGAGAAGAGAAGGCCATCAGGGAAAAGGCGGAAAGGGCCCTTGCCTTCATGGGCATCGGCGACCTGAAGGACCAGCTGGCCGGCGGCCAGCCCTACGGCGTGCGTAAAAAGGTTGAGATTGCCCGTACACTGATGTGTGACCCCAAACTGATTATCCTGGATGAGCCTGCTGCCGGTCTCAACGATACCGAGACCCTGCAGCTGGCGGACAATATCCGTAAGATCCGTGATGAATATAACTGTACGATTCTTCTGGTAGAGCATGATATGCGTCTGGTTATGAGCATCTGCGACCGTATCTGTGCGATTTCCTTCGGAAAATTCCTTGCCTGCGGCACGCCCGCGGAAATCCAGGCGAATGCCCAGGTGCAGGAAGCCTACCTCGGAGAAAAGGAAGCGGAAGCGGAAAAGGATATGAAGGAAGAGAAATCCCCTCTTGAAAAGATCAAGGATAATTTACTGGGAAAGGAGAACTAAATGGCAGATACAGCATTGTCCCTTGAAGGGCTGAAGGTTTCCTACGGACCCATCGAAGCTGTAAAAGGCATCGATATTACGGTTCCGGACGGTTCTGTTGTTGCTCTCCTCGGCGCAAATGGTGCCGGCAAAACCACGACCCTGCAGACCATTTCCGGCCTGGTTTCCGCCACCGGCGGCAAAATCAAATACTACGGTAAAGATATCACCAATATGGATCCGGAAAAGATTACCGCCCTGGGTATTGCCCAGTCTCCGGAAGGAAGACAGATTTTTGCCGACCTTACGGTTACGGAAAATCTCCAGATCGGCGCTTTTACCGTAAAGGACCGCAAGGTCATCCAGCGCTGCTTTGAACGTGTGTACCGGCATTTCCCGATCCTGCAGGAAAGAGGAAAGCAGATTGCCGGCACCCTGTCCGGCGGCGAGCTGCAAATGCTGGCCATCGGGCGTGCCCTTATGGCCAATCCGAAGGTTCTCCTTCTGGACGAGCCTTCCCTGGGCCTTGCACCCCTTATCGTGCAGAACATCTTCCGCATCATCAACGAAATCAAGCGTGAGGGAACAACCGTTGTGATCGTGGAACAGAATGCACTGCAGACACTGAAAATCGCGGATTACGGTTACGTCCTTGAGCTGGGCGTCATCAATATCCACGGTCCCGCGGATGAGCTTATCCATGACGAACGTCTGGTGGAGGCTTATCTCGGGAAGAACTGATTCGTTAATTTATGGATTTACATAAATTAAAAAAAGTACAAATGTACAAATTTTTAAGGAGGAAATGAAAATGAAAAAGAAGATTCTTGCAGCCATTCTGGCGTCTGCAATGGTTCTTTCTCTGGCTGCCTGCGGCAACAAGGGCGGCGGAAACGAACCCGCGTCAGAAACCGCATCAGAATCCGCAGCCAGCAGCGCTGTTTCCGCTTCTTCCGCAACGGAAGAGAAGAGCGAAGAAGCTGCTCCCACAGGTGACGTTGAGAATGCCCAGGGCGTAACCGATACCCAGGTTCTCATCGCCAACACTGCTGCGACCTCAGGTGCATATGCACCCATCGGCCTGCCTTTCCTTGCCGGTATCCAGGGTTACCTTGACATGGTTAATTCCGAGGGCGGCATCGACGGCCGTGAGATCGTCTTCCTGCACAAGGATGATGAATTTGCTCCCGATAAGGGCAGAGCTTACCTGCAGGAAATGGTAGAAGACGAGAAGGTATTCGCCATCGTCGGCCATTTCGGAACACCCGTAGTTTCCGCTACCATCGAGGATCTGGAATCTTATGGTATTCCTTCTGTTTACTTTGCAACCGGTATCGGCCAGCTGTTCAATGACCATGCTACCGATAACTCCAACGGTTACAACATCTTCCCGGTACAGCCCCTGTACATCACCGAAGGCCAGGTTATGGTTTCCCGTGCTGTAGGTACCTTCAATGCCACCAAGATCGGTATCATCTACACCTCTGACGATGCCGGCAAGAACATGCTTGAAGGCGCCCAGAAGAAGGCTGCCGAGGTTAATGTGGAACTGGTTGACCAGCAGGTTGCCGCCGGCGCTGCCGACGTATCCGCTGCTGTTACCGCCATCAAGGATGCCGGCTGTGATTTCGTTATCATCGCTGCTATCCAGGCTACCATGCCCACCATCACCAAGGAAATGGCTGCTCAGGGTATGACCGTTCCGGCCATCACCACCTATGTTGACGCTTCCGTTTCCGTATCCGAACAGATCGCTGACGAAATCGCCGGCAAGTTCGATGTATATGTTTCCAGCTGGAAGACCCATGACGACGAGCATGCTGATGACCTTGCTCTGTTTGAGAAATGGGTAGATCCGGAGTACGCTACCAACACCGATGCCGAGTCCGGCTGGGTAGCTGCTCATGTATTCTGCACCGCTTTAAAGAGACTTGAAGGCAAGCCCGTTACCTGGGAATCCTACATGGCTGCTCTTGAAGAAGCTCCCATCGACATCCCCTTCGGCGGCAGCATCAGCTTTGCTGACGGCGCCCGTACCGGTGTTCAGGAGATGATCCTTCGTAAGTGCGACGGCACCTCTGCCGACGGCTGGACCACTGTTGACGGCTTCCGTTCCATGGATGAACTGACCGGAAACTAAAGAACAGCAGTTTCAACAATTAATTTAAACAACATTCGGGCAGGCGTCTTTACTGGCGCCTGCCTGAAAACAAGACGTACTTTTCAGCAAGAATCCAACATTTATCATTTCCAGCAAGGAGAAGAACATGAGTTACGAAGAAAAATATATTTCCGTGGAAAAGGCCCTTTCCTTTGTAAAATCCAATGACTTCATCGTTACCGGCCTTGGCGCCGCAGAAGCCGGCCTTTTCATGGAGAATTTACATACAATCGCCGACAGAGTAAAAAATGTCACCATTTCCAACTGCCTGCCCACCCATCCGTCCAAAATCTATGATCCCGAATACGTGGACAGCTTCAATGTAGACGGCTGGTTCTTTGCACCGCAGCTGAGAAAAGCCGCCGGCAACGGCAACATGGCCTATATTCCCAATCACCTGCACCTGGCTGCCACCAAGAGAATGTATTTCAGACACTGCAATATCTATGTAGGCGCAGCCTCCATGCCGGATAAATTCGGTTATATTTCCCTCTCTCTGTCCAACACCTATGAGAGAAGATTCATCGATGATGCCGACCTCGTTATCCTCGAAGTGAACCCGAACTTCCCCTATACCCTGGGCGATGTGCAGATTCACGTGGATGAGGTTGACTACCTCATCAAGGCAGACTATATGCCGCCCGAGACCCCCGAAGGCACCTTCAACGAGAAGGACGAGGCCATCGGCAAGCTGATCGCGGATATGGTTCCCGACGGCTCCTGCATCCAGCTGGGCATCGGCGGTATTCCTAATGCGGTTACCAAGCAGCTGGAGAGCAAAAACGACCTGGGCGTTCACACCGAGATGATGACCACCGGTATGATGCGTCTGGCGAAGATGGGCGTCATCAACGGCAGAAAGAAACAGATCAACCGCGGCAAGATTGTTACAACCTTCGCCATGGGTACCCAGGAAATGTATGAATACATGCATTACAATCCGTCCATCAACCTGTATGACGGTGCCTGGACCAACGATCCCTATACCATTGCCCAGAATGACAATATGGTATCCATCAACACCTCCATGGAGGTGGACCTGACCGGTCAGTGCTGTTCCGAATCCATCGGCTCAAAGCAGTATTCCGGTTCCGGCGGACAGGCTGATACCGCCATCGGAGCCCAGATGTCCAAAAACGGCAAGTCCATCATCGCCCTGTACTCCACGGCCATGGTCCGCGGCGCAGACGGACAGAAGCATGAGGTTTCCAAGATCGTTGCCCAGCTGACCCCCGGCGCCGGCGTTACCCTTTCCCGTAACGACGTGGACCGCGTGGTTACCGAGTACGGCGTAGCCGAGCTTCGCGGCACCAGCGTCAGAGACAGAGTTGCCCGTCTTATCGAGATTGCCCATCCCAAGTTCAGGGAAGAGCTCTGGGATCAGGCTGTGGACTGCGGCATTATCGGAAAGCGTTTCCTTTAATCCTGTGCTTTAACGGTTATTCTTCTTTTTTAAATATACTTTGCTTAGCCGCCTAACAGCGGTATGCGGCACCGGCAGCATCGTTACGGGTCTGCCGGTGTTTGCATAATATGAATATGTGTTCATTTTGAGAAAAACAATGATTCATTTTTTCATATTTGCACATTGAATTTGCTTCCCGGTTGTTTTAGAATAACTTGTATGTATTTATGTAAGGAGCATGAAGGCAATGGATGCATCACCGTTTATCAATAAACCCAAGACAAAAAAAGGTCGGGAAACCCTGAACCGGATTGTCAGCGCGGCTGCCCAGGTCTTTTATGAGAAGGGATATCATTCCGCTTCCATCAATGATATTACAAGGCTTGCAGGCGTGGCGTCCGGTACTTTTTATGTGTATTTTGACGGGAAATACAACCTGTACAAGTTCCTGCTGCTGCAGTGCAGCCATATGATCCGCAAGCACCTGTACGAATCCACAAAGAACTGCAAGTCCCGGCGGGAGATTGAAGAGGTCGGCCTGCGGGAATGGCTGAAATTTGTAGACCAGAACAAATACATGTATCATGTCATCTGGGAATCCCTTTACATTGATAAAGAGCTCTTTGTTGAATATTATGTAAACTTTGCAAAGAATTATATCAAGGGCCTGGATATTGCCAAAAAAGAGGGTGAACTGAACACGGAGATTGACTCCGAGGTCCTTGCCTTTACGCTTATGGGGGCTTCCAACTTCCTGGGCCTGAATTACGGCCTGTTCAAGGACGGCAGATACGACCATGAAATGGTGGTGGAAAGCTTCATGAAGATTCTGAACGGCGGCCTTTTCAGGGTGCCGGAGGAAAAGAAAGAAAAAGAAACCGGGGAACTGCCAATCCGTCTGACCGTTGAATTCGGTGACGACGAAGAGGAAGATTGATTTACCCGTGCAGTAAGGAGGAATGAATAATGGCGGTTCCGTTTAATCACAGAGCCATAGAAAACAAATGGCGTCAGAACTGGGAGAAAAAGCCCATAAACGTCAACGACGGCAAAAAGCCGAAATACTACTGTCTGGATATGTTTCCCTATCCCTCAGGCAACGGCCTTCATGTAGGCCACTGGAGAGGCTATGTTATCTCCGATGCCTGGAGCCGTTATAAACTGATGCAGGGACACTATGTCATCCATCCCATGGGTTGGGATGCCTTCGGTCTGCCGGCGGAAAACTACGCCATTAAAAACGGCGTGCATCCGGCGATTTCCACCGAGGCGAACATTAAGAACATCAAACGGCAGATCAACGACATCGCGGCCATCTACGACTGGGATATGGAAGTAAATACCACCGATCCCGGCTTCTACAAATGGACCCAGTGGATTTTCGTGCAGATGTTCAAAAAGGGTCTGGCCTACGAGAAGGAATTCCCCATCAACTGGTGTCCGTCCTGCAAGACCGGCCTGGCCAACGAAGAGGTTGTCAACGGAAAATGCGAACGCTGCGGTACGGAAGTCACCAAGAAGAACCTTCGTCAGTGGATGCTGAAGATCACCGCCTATGCGGACAGGCTTCTTGAGGATCTGAAGACCCTTGACTGGCCGGAGAAGGTTGTCAAGATGCAGACAGACTGGATCGGCAAGTCCTACGGCGCAGAGGTTTACTTCCCCATCGAAGGAAGGGAAGAGAAGCTGACCGTATACACTACCCGTCCCGATACCCTTTACGGAGCCACCTTCATGGTTCTTTCCCCGGAGCATCCGCTGGCAAAAGAGCTGGCTGTGCCGGAGCAGGCGGAAGCGGTGGAGCAGTATATCCTGGATGCGTCCATGAAGTCCAATGTGGACAGGATGCAGGCCAAGGACAAGACCGGCGTGTTTACCGGCAGCTATGCCATCAATCCCTTAAGTGAGGAGAGAATCCCCATCTGGCTTTCCGATTACGTCCTTGCGGATTACGGTACCGGCGCCATCATGTGCGTACCGGCCCACGATGACAGGGACTTTGCCTTTGCAAAGAAATTCGGCCTGCCCATCGTTCAGGTTATTGCGAAGGAGGGTAAGGAAATCGAAGACATGACGGAGGCCTATACCGAAGCTTCCGGTATCGTCATCAATTCCGGCGAATGGAACGGCCGGGAATCCTCCGAGCTGAAGGTGGAAGCCCCGGAGATGATCGAGAAGCGCGGCCTTGGCAAAAAGACCGTGAACTACAAGCTCAGGGACTGGGTATTCTCCCGTCAGCGTTACTGGGGTGAACCGATTCCGATTATCCACTGCCCGCACTGCGGCAACGTGCCCGTGCCGGAGGAAGAGCTTCCGCTGCTTCTTCCCGAGGTGGAATCCTACCAGCCCACCGGTACCGGCGAATCACCGCTGGCAGCCATCGACGAGTGGGTGAACTGCAAGTGCCCGGTCTGCGGCGCCGACGCGAAGCGGGAAACCAATACCATGCCCCAGTGGGCAGGCTCCTCCTGGTATTTCCTTCGTTATGTGGACGCCCACAACGACAGGGAGCTGGTTTCCAGGGAGAAGGCTGACAAATATCTTCCCGTGGATATGTATATCGGCGGCGTAGAGCACGCGGTGCTGCACCTGCTGTATTCCCGTTTCTACACCAAGTTCCTGTATGACATCGGCGTGGTGGATTTTGAAGAGCCCTTCCACAAGCTGTTCAACCAGGGCATGATTACCGGTAAAAACGGCATCAAGATGAGCAAATCCAAGGGAAATGTCATTTCCCCGGACGATCTGGTCAATGAATACGGCTGCGATTCCTTAAGAATGTACGAGCTGTTCGTAGGCCCGCCCGAGCTGGATGCGGAATGGGATGACCGGGGTATTGACGGCGTCAACCGTTTCTTAAGGAGATTCTGGAACCTGGCTCTGGACAGCCTGGAGAAGGAGACCGCTGCCACCGAGGAAATGCTGAAGGTCCGTGCCCGTCTGACAAAGGACGTCACCGACAGACTGGAAAGCTTCAGCCTGAACACCGTTATTTCCGCCTTCATGGAGTACAACAACCGCCTGATGGATATTGCCAGGAAGACCGGCGGCATTGACCGGGAGACGGTGGAGACCTTTACCCGCCTGCTGGCACCTTTTGCCCCCCATGTGGCAGAGGAGATCTGGGAGCAGTACGGACATTCAGAGAGTGTTTTCGCTTCCGGCTGGCCGGCAGTGGATGAGAAGTACCTGGTGGACGATACGGTGGAGGTTCCGGTTCAGGTGAACGGCAAGACCCGGGTGGTCATCGCCGTACCGAAGGACTGTGACAGGGATACCGCCCTTTCCCTGGGCAAGGAAGCCCTGGGCGACAGGCTCGGCGGCGAAATCAGAAAAGAAATTTTCGTGCCCAACAAGATTATCAATTTCGTTGTAAAGTAACTTCGATGTAATAAATAAGGCTTCTGCCGTTTCCCGTAAAGGGGGGCAGAAGCCTTGTTTTTTTATTTACCGGTTCTTTTTCCTGCCTGCGGCATACAGAAGCAGGCAGAGGAAAGCGCCGGCCAGGATGATGGCGAGTATCATGACGCAGCAGTGCAGGAAGAATTCGTCCGGAAGCAGGTCGATAATCGGATCCGTCACGGAGTTGAAGATCCAGTAGTCGTTGTTGAAGAAGATTTCGTGAAACTTCGTGAAAAAGGTATCCCAGTTAGCTGCAATCAGGCCGCCGAGCACGGCCGGTATTCCGATGGAAAATACCCCGGTCAGGCAGAGATAGCCTTTTTTTCGGTCCCTGCGGCACAGCAGTATGCCGATGATGCTGCCCACAGCGCCGATGGGAAGGAGAACGGCCTCGATAACGACGAAGATGTCCCGCACTTCACGGAAGTGCACCCTGGCGCTTTCCGACATGGGCAGGGTGGGAAAATTCAGCTCGCCTTTGTAAAACACATTGTTGTATTCCACCATGGCGTCGTAATTTGCCCGGATTTCCTCTTCGGGGTAGCCGAAGCGTTCGCTTAAATTGTATTTCTTCATGTCCGCATAGTAGAGCGGACGGAAATTCAGGGTAATCACCACGGCCGCTGAAAACAGAAGAAGGGTCAGGGCGAGGGCAGTCAGAATATGTTTCAGTATTTTCATAAAAGTATGTCCTTCCGTTTACGGGTTTTTCTATTATAGAAGCCCTGCCGTCTCCCTGTCAACTGCTTTGCTTACGACTGCTTCCTTGACACAAATGCAGGGGAAGCATACAATAAAAGACAGCAAATGATTTATACCGCGAGGGATGAAAAATGAAAACAACAAAGAAAAGACTGACGGCTCTGGCCCTGGCCGGGCTGGTATTCTTAAGCGGATGCGCAGGAAAGCCTGCTGCCGAAAGGTCTGCTTCCGGCGGAAAAAGGGCCGAATACGGCCACGTGGAGGCGCCTGCGGCAGAAGAAGCACCTGCGGCAGAAGAAACAGGAAAAGGCCAGGCGGGTTATACCGCTTCTTCCCAGGAACAGACCGGGACGGCGGATACGAAGCAGGAAACGGCAGAGGTACTTACGGTTGCCCGGCCTTCCCTGATTGGCGAAACCGTGGACTATACCTATACGGAGACACCCTCTGTTCCGGAATACAGCGTTTCCTCCGGCCTTTCCGAGGTGACGAACCTGCAGCGGGTGTACCTGACGGATGAAGAAAAGGGAAAGCTTGCCGAAAACCTTTTCCTGGTAAGCGGCGATGCGGGACATGAATTCTTTGACGTTTATGAGAACAACCGGTATGAGAATTTCCCCAGCTTTATCACCGTGGATTCCCTGATGCACACCTATCACCTGTATTTTGCGAACCTGATGAAGAAGACGGAAAAGGAGACCCTTTACCGGGATATCTGCCAGCTTTCTTCGGATATGTTGCAGGCCTCCCTTGCCCGGCTTGAGACGCTTTCCGGCACCGAGTGGGAGAAGGCAGCGAAAACAGCCGTGGGCTTTTTTGCCGCAGGCACCCTGCTTTCCGGCGGAAGCCCGGAGGGCGTGCCCTCCGATATCCTTGAGACGGCCCGGACAGATTATGAGGCAGCCATGGCGGGAAGCAGCATGCAGAACAGCGCTGTGACCGGCCAGATGGTGGACTTCACCCAGTTCATCGTCCGGGGGTACTACGAGGGTGATGAAGAGCTGGAGCGTTATTTCCGGACCATGATGTGGTACGGCCTTGTGGGCTTCCCCCAGGCGGACGAGGACCTGGAAAGATGCGCGGCCCTTATAACCCTGGCCCTGAAGGAGGACGGCAGCGACCTCTGGGAGAAAATATACGAGATTACCTCCTTCTTTGCCGGCGCCTCCGACGACCTGGGCTACTATGAATACAAGGCCGTGCTGGATGAGGCCTACGGCGGCAGTGTCAGCGCGGCGGATTTACCCGGCAGCAGCGGGGAATGGAAGAGCTTCCGGGCTCTTTCCGCCCAGCTTCCGCCGCCTAAGATCAATGTGAATGTACAGCGTACCGATGCGGGAGAAACCGTTACCAATAAGGCCTTCCGGTTCATGGGCCAGCGCTTTACCATGGATGCGGCGGTCTTTACCAACCTGATCTATGACAGCGTCGGGGAAAATGCCGCCGGAGAGGTGCGCAAGCTCCCGGATGTCCTGGATGCGGCGGCGGCCTTCGGCAGCGATACCGCCCTGGAGCTTCTGCAGGAGCAGGGAGATACCCGCTTTGCAGGCTACACCGAAAATATGGATACCTTACGGGAAAACGTGGCTTCCGCACCGGACAGCCTCTGGTCGGCCAGCCTGTATGCGGGGTGGCTGTATACCCTCAAACCCCTTCTGGAGGAAAAGGCGGCAGGCTATCCCGCCTTTATGACCTCGAAGGCCTGGCAGACGAAGAACATCGAATCCTTTGCCGGCAGCTACACCGAGCTGAAGCACGATACGGTGCTCTACGCCAAGCAGGTGATGGCGGAGATGGGCGGCGACGATTATTCCGGCCTGGATTACCGGGGCTATGTGGAACCGGAACCGGTGGTGTATGCCCGTTTTGCCCACCTGGCCCAGGAGACGGCTTCCGGCCTGCGTTCCTTCGACGCCTTGTCGGACAGGGATGCGGAAAGCCTGAATTCCCTGGCGGAAATTGCCGAAAGGCTTCTTGCCATTTCCGAAACGGAGCTTCGCGGAGAGAATCCGACGGAGGACGACTATACCTTTATCTATGAATACGGCGGCTATCTCGAGCATCTGTGGAAGCAGACCATCACCGATGATGAATCCGCCCGGGTCTACAGCGCGAATTACCCGGCTGCCCTGGTTACGGATATTGCCTCCGACGGCAGCGGAAATGTGCTGGAGATCGGTACCGGCAATCCTTCGGAGATCCTGGTTATCGTCCCGGTAAACGGTACCCTGCGCCTCGCCTCCGGGGCAGTCTATTCCTTCTACCAGTTTACCCATCCCGCCTCCGACCGCCTGACGGACAGCTCCTGGCGGCAGATGATGGGCTTTGAAATCGGTGAGGACAACAAATATCACAGGGAAACCAGAATTGACCGGCCCTGGTGGACGGAAGCCTACCGGGATGAGTAGGAAAAAAAGAATTACAGCTGCGGCGCTTATTGCGTCAGCAGCTGTTTTCTGCCTACTCCTTTTGCTGTTTCTGAAAAAGGAAGGCTATTTTCTGCCGGAATGGATAGGCTGGCAGGAGAGAAGCATAGACTGCAGAAGCCTTCCCGATTACGTTCCCGGAAGGCCTGAGGAGATTCTTCTTTCTAAGAGAAAGGTTACCGTAGTTTCCGGTGGAAATACCCTCTGGCAGTCCGAAAAAGGCGTGCTTGTGCAGGACGTCCTCTGGTGTGATATTGACAAGGACGGGGACAATGAGCTGCTGCTTCTGTGCTGGAAGCGGGGACGCTTCGGCACAAGCCGGCCCTTCTGGATAACGGAGGACAAAAAGACCTGGTCCCAGCACATCTTCATCTATGAATGGAAGGAGGGGCGCATCGCCGCCTCCTGGATGGCTTCGGATATCGGCCGGGAGGCGGAGGACTGGTCCTTTGACGAAGAAAGCCGGCTTTCCATCCGCGCCAGGGACGGGGAGGTGACCCGCTGGGACTGGTTCTCCTTCGGACTGGAATATATCGGTACGGGAAATTAGGTATTGTTTTCATCCCGCAAAGATGATAAATTAGAGGCAGAGAATTGCTGCAATACAAACAGAAAGGAAGTAACGATTATGCCATTGGTAACAAGTACAGAGATGTTCAGGAAGGCCTATGAAGGCGGCTACGCCATCGGCGCTTTCAACGTGAACAACATGGAGATTGTACAGGGTATTACGGAGGCAGCCGGCGAGCTGAATGCGCCCCTTATCCTGCAGGTATCCGCAGGCGCCAGAAAGTATGCGAATCATACCTTCCTGATGAAGCTCGTGGAAGCTGCGCTTATCGAACAGCCCAACATCCCCATCTGTCTTCACCTGGACCACGGCGCGGATTTCGACATCTGTAAATCCTGTGTAGACGGCGGCTTTACCTCCGTTATGATTGACGGCTCCAAGTACCCCTTCGAAGAGAATATCGAGCTGACCAGAAGAGTTGTGGAATACGCCCATGAGCACGGTGTAGTAGTTGAAGGCGAGCTGGGCAAGCTGGAAGGTGTCGAGGACGAAGTAAAGGTAGCAGAAGGCATGGGTTCTTATACACGTCCTGAAGAAGTGGAAGAGTTTGTCACCCGCACAGGCGTGGATTCTCTCGCCATCGCCATCGGAACCAGCCACGGCGCATATAAATTCAAACCCGGTACCAAACCGCAGCTGCGCTTCGATATCCTCGAGGAGGTTTCCAGACGTCTTCCCGGATTCCCCATCGTACTGCACGGTGCATCCTCCGTTCCCCAGGAATATGTAAAGATCATCAACGAGAACGGCGGCAATATGCCCGACGCCATCGGCGTTCCCGAGGATATGCTCCGCCAGGCAGCCAGAATGGCCGTCTGCAAGATCAACATCGACTCTGACCTCCGCTTAGGCCTGACAGCCGGTATCCGTCAGGTTATGAAGGAGCATCCTGAGTACTTCGATCCCAGAGAGTACCTGAAGGTCGGCAGGGCGAACGTGAAATCCGTTGTTGCCCACAAGATCAAAGAGGTGCTGGGCTGCGAAGGCAAGGCTGCCGAGTGCATGGAGTCCCTGAAATAAACTGCCAGAGCTTTTTATACGGAAGGACTGCTGTCCTTCCGCATGAAAACCTGAAGTGTCGTCACCTGTTTATATGAACCTACAAATACTTTAAAACGGGATTCCTATATTCTTATGCCTATGTCAGGCCTCATCTTTATCAGTGGAAGACAGAAGCATATATGCGGATTTGACCCAACCTGGCTCAGCTAGGAGTCGGCGGCAGGCCGGCACTTCAGGCTTATAAAAAACCGGAAACCCTTTGCTTATCCGATAAGCGGGTTTCCGGTTCTTTTTATGCCTTTATGTGCTTTATTCGAAGGGGAAAGTGAAGGGAAGCTTGCAGCGGTCGCGGACATACAGCAGCTCCTTCTGTACGGAATCGCCTACCGGCACGCCCTTGTCCTTCCGATCCAGCCAGGCCAGGTATTCCTTTTCGCCTGCGGTATAGATGCGGTCGCAGCCCGGCGCTTTTTTCGAAGCCCGTAAGGCCCGGCAGATATCACCGGCGGTTTTCTTAAAAGCATCCAGTCCGCAGAAGAATTCCGGGTTGATCACGAAGAAGAAATGGCTCAGTCTGTACATTTTCGGTTTGCCGTTCTCATCGATGCCGGAAAGGGCCTTCATGAAGGGAGCGGCATTCAGGGCAGCAGAGAGAATCTCCACCACAACGGAATAGCCGTAGCCCTTGTAGCCGCAGTTGGCGTCACCCGTGCCGCCTAAGGGCGCCAGGGCCGCAGTGCCTTCCTTCAGGGCAGTAAGGATGTACTCGGAATCGGTCAGAGTCTGTCCGTCTGCACCGATAACCATGCCCTCAGGGGTGGGGTGGCCGCTTCTGGCATAGTATTCGATCTTGCCCCTCTGTACCGCGCTGGTGGCGCAGTCAAGGCAGAAGGGGAATTCCTCGTCCGTAGGCATGGAGAAGGTTAAGGGGTTGGTGCCCATCATGTTCTCCACACCGAAGGTGGGCGCTACGGCGGGCCTGGCATTGGTGCCGGTGATGCCGATCATGCCGGCCTTTTCCGCCATGCCTGACCAGTAGCCTGCGATGCCGTAATGGGTGGAATTTTTCACCGCGCCGCCGGCCATGCCGTACACTCTGGCCTTTTCAATCAGCTTTTCCATCATTTTATGGCTGGCCACCATACCCATGCCGTCGTGGGCATCGATGACACAGGTGGTGGGGGTATCCTTGATGATCTCCGCATTGGTGACGGGCAGAAGGGTGCCGTTGTCAATTCGGTCAAGGTAGATAGGCTTAAAACGGTTTACGCCGTGGCTTTCGATGCCTCTGCGGTCGGATTCGAGAAGGACATCGGTGCAGATTTCCGCATCTTCTGCGGGAACGCCGTAGGCGATAAAGGCAGCCGTCATGAAATCATGCATAAGTTTCCAGGGGACATAGGGTCTGGTTTCCATCATTATTCCTCCAAAAGGATTAATATCATACAACAACGCCGTCTATTATACGATAAAATGAAGAGAATTTCATCTTTTTTTTTAGCGGGACTTGTGATATATTCTAAAATAATGCGTTTAAAGGACCTGGTCCTTATTTTATTGTCAAATGTAATTCAGGAGGTACTATTCTGTTATGGACTTAAATATCCGGGAAAAACTGGAAAACATAGTTTCCCGTGCGGTGTCGAAGCTGGATGAAGCGGGCACACCCGAGGCGTTGAACGAAATCCGTGTCAGCTTCCTGGGCAAAAAGGGTGAGCTCACCGGCGTGCTCAAAAGCATGCGGGACGTGGCGCCCGAAGACCGGCCGAAGGTCGGCCAGCTCGTCAATGAGGCCAGGGATATGCTGGAGGCAAAGCTGGAAACCGTCAGGAAGAAAATCGAAGCTGCCGTTCTTGCGAAAAAGCTGGAAACGGAAATCATTGACGTGACCCTGCCGGCCAGGAAGACGGTGTTCGGACACCGCCATCCCAACACCATCGCCCTGGAGGAGGTGGAGAGAATCTTCACGGGCATGGGCTACGAGGTTGTTTCCGGTCCCGAGATCGAATACGATCTGTACAACTTTGAAAAGCTGAATATCCCTGCCAACCATCCGGCCAAGGATGAGCAGGATACATTCTATATCAACAAGGAAATCGTGCTGCGTACCCAGACGTCCCCCTGCCAGGCCAGGGTTATGGAGCAGGGAAAGCTGCCCATCCGGATGATTTCCCCGGGCCGCGTATTCCGTTCCGACGAAGTGGACGCCACCCATTCCCCCAGCTTCCATCAGATCGAGGGCCTTGTGGTGGATAAGCACATTACCTTTGCGGACCTTAAGGGCACCCTGGAGCAGTTCGCCAAGGAGCTCTTCGGGGAGGATACCCGGACGAAATTCCGTCCCCATCATTTCCCCTTCACCGAGCCTTCCGCGGAAATGGACGTTTCCTGCTTCAAGTGCGGCGGCAAGGGCTGCCGTTTCTGTAAGGGCGAGGGCTGGATCGAAATCCTGGGCTGCGGCATGGTGCATCCCCATGTCTTTGAGATGTGCGGTATTGATCCGGAGGAATACACCGGCTTTGCCTTTGGCGTCGGCCTGGAGAGAATCGCCCTTCTGAAATACGAAATCGACGACATGCGGCTTCTGTACGAAAACGACGACAGATTCCTGAAACAGTTCTGAGCAAAGGAGGAGAATAAAAATGAATACGGCTTATTCATGGATTAAAAGCTTTGTTCCTGAACTGAATGCCTCTGCGCAGGAATATATGGATGCCATGACCCTTTCCGGCACCAAGGTGGAAGGGTATACAAGACTGAACGAAGACCTGGACAAAATCATTATCGGCCAGGTGAAGAAGGTGGAGCCCCATCCCGACGCGGACAAGCTTGTAGTCTGCCAGGTGGATGTGGGAGAGAAGGTGCTGCAGATTGTTACCGGCGCGCCGAACGTTTTTGAAGGCGCGAAGGTGGCGGTGGTCACCGACGGCGGCAAGGTAGCCGGCGGCCATGACGGGAAGCTTACCCCCGGCGGTATCGTCATCAAGGCAGGGAAGCTGCGCGGCGTGGATTCCGAAGGCATGATGTGCTCCATTGAGGAAATGGGCAGCAGCAGGGATTTCTATCCCGAAGCCCCGGAGGACGGTATTTACATTTTCCCCGAGGATGCGGTGATCGGTGAGGACGCCGTGCACGCCCTCGGCCTGGACGACGTGGTATTTGAATATGAAATCACCTCCAACCGGGTGGACTGCTATTCCGTAGCCGGTATCGCAAGAGAAGCGGCTGCCACCTTCCGGAAGCCCTTTGTGTTCCCCGAGGTGAAGAAGACGGGCAACGACGAGGATGCTTCCGATTATATCAAAGTTACCATTGCGGATACGGACCTGTGCAGACGTTACTGCGCCAGAGTGGTGAAGAACGTGAAGATCGGCCCCTCACCCGTATGGATGCAGAGAAGGCTTGCAGCCTCCGGCATCCGGCCCATCAACAATCTGGTGGATATTACCAATTATGTCATGGAAGAGTATGGCCAGCCCATGCACGCCTATGATATCGATACCATTGCCGGAAGGCAGATCATTGTCCGCCGGGCAGAGGACGGCGAGGAATTCACTACCCTTGACGGCCAGGTGAGAAAGCTCGATCATGACGTGGTGATGATCTGCGACGCGGAGAAGGCTGTAGGCATCGGCGGCATCATGGGCGGTGAAAACTCCATGATTACCGATCAGGTGCATACCGTTCTTTTCGAGGCGGCCAACTTTGACGGCACGAACATCCGCCTTTCCGCCAAGCGTATCGGTTTAAGAACCGATGCCTCCGGCAAATTTGAAAAGGGCCTTGACCCCAACAATGCGGAAGCAGCCATCAACCGGGCCTGTGAGCTCATGGAGCTTTTAGGCGCGGGTGAAGTTGTCGGCGGCATGGTGGACGTCTATCCGGAGCCTGTCAAGGAATCCCGGGTTGCCTTTGAACCCGACGTCATCAACAACCTGCTGGGCACGAACCTGACTGCGAAGGAGATGCTGGACTACCTGGCCCTTGTAGAGCTTTCCTATGACGAAAATACCAACGAGATCGTTGCTCCCACCTTCCGGCAGGATATCCACCGGACGGCGGATATCGCGGAGGAGGTAGCCCGGTTCTTCGGCTACAACAACATTCCCACCACACTGCCGAAGGGAGAGGCCACCAGAGGCGGCATTCCCTTTGAAAAGAGGGTGGAGGAGAAGTTCCGGGACGTGCTGGAGTACTGCGGCTTCTCGGAAGGCTATTGTTATTCCTTCGAAAGCCCGAAGGTATTTGATAAGCTGCGCCTGCCGGAGGATTCACCCTTACGAAACGCCATCCGGATTTCCAATCCCTTAGGAGAGGATTTCTCCATTATGCGGACCCTGTCCGTCAACGGCATCCTTTCCTCCCTGGCGACCAACTATAACAGAAGGAACAAGGACGTGCACCTCTATGAGCTGGGCAACGTTTACCTGCCGAAGGCCCTGCCCCTGACCGAGTTGCCGGATGAGCGGATGACCCTGACCTTCGGCTTCTACGGCAAAGGTGATTTCTTTGACCTGAAGGGTGTGGCTGAGGAGCTCCTGGAGCAGACCGGCCTGAAGAAACGCCCGGAATACCTTCCCACAGGTGAGATTTCCTTCCTGCATCCCGGCCGTGCGGCCTATCTGGAGTATGAAGGCGTCCGTCTGGGCTTCCTTGGCGAGGTGCATCCGGCGGTCTGCGCGGAATATGACCTGAATACCCGCTGTTATCTGGCGGTTATCGATCTGCCGGCAGTTCTCGGCTTTGCCACCTTTGACCGGAAATACGAGGGTATCGCGAAATTCCCGGCGGTAACCAGGGATATTTCCATGGTGGTGCCCAAAGAAGTAACGGCTGCCGTCATCGAAAAGATGATTCGCCAGAGAGGCGGCAAAATTCTGGAAAGCGCTGTCCTGTTTGACCTTTATGAGGGCGGCCAGATCCAGGAGGGAAGCAAATCCATGGCCTACTCCCTGGTATTCCGCTCCAAGGAGCGTACCCTTGAGGAGGCGGATATCACCGCAGCCATGAAGAAGATTCTTAACGGGCTTGAAAGCCTGAATATTACCCTGCGTCAGTAAATACAGTTCTGCAATTATCCCGGGCACGTCCCGGGATAATTCAGCCATAAAACAAATTGGACGATACGATGAAAACAAGCGATTTTTATTACGATCTGCCCCAGGAGCTGATTGCCCAGGACCCTCTGGAAAAGCGCAGCGCCTCGAGGCTGATGTGCCTGGACAGGGAGACGGGGACGATTTCCCACGAGCATTTCTCAGACCTGCCGAAGCACCTGAAGCCGGGAGACTGCCTGGTTATCAATGATACCAAGGTGATTCCCGCAAGGCTTCTCGGCCGTCGTGAGGGCCATACCGGTACAATTGAGATTTTCCTTTTAAAAAGAAAAACCGCCGACGTCTGGGAAACCCTGGTGCGTCCCGGCAAAAAGCTTCGGACCGGCGCCCGGGTGGAATTCGGCGACGGCCTTTTAAAAGGCGAAATCATGGAAGTTCTTCCGGACGGCAACCGACTTGTCCGCTTCGAATACGAAGGCATTTTCGAGGAGATCCTGGATAAGCTGGGGGAGATGCCCCTGCCGCCTTATATCCACCATAAGCTTACAGATCCGAACCGGTACCAGACGGTCTATGCCAGGGCGGAGGGCTCTGCCGCGGCGCCGACCGCCGGGCTGCATTTCACGGATGAACTGCTGGAGGAAATCAGAAATATGGGCGTACAGATTGCCCATGTTACCCTGCATGTGGGCCTTGGCACCTTCCGGCCGGTCAAGGTGGACGACGTTACGAATCACCGGATGCACAGTGAGTATTATATTGTGGAGGAAGACCAGGCGGAAATCATCAACAATGCGAAGAAAGCCGGCGGACGGATTATCTGCGTGGGAACCACCAGCTGCCGGACGCTGGAAAGCGCGGCTGATGATCAGGGTAACCTGCATGCCGGGGACGGCGATACGGACATTTTCATCTATCCCGGCTACCGCTTCAAAATCATGGATGCCCTCATCACCAATTTCCACCTGCCCGAATCCACGCTGATCATGCTGGTTTCCGCCTTCGCCGGCAAAGATACCATCCTTTCCGCCTACCGGACAGCCGTGGAGGAAAGATACCGTTTCTTTTCCTTTGGCGACGCCATGTTTATACAGTAGGATATTGATTACAGACAAACAGACGGGGCTTTGCAAGCCCCGTTTTTTCCCGGAAAGACATCTGTCCATTTGCGGGAAGAAATGCTATAATGCACACATTAAATCACGAAAGAGGCAGCGTATGAGCAAAGTTTCGGAAATGACCAGAGAGAAATGGATAATGAATACCTTCCCGGAATGGGGAACCTGGCTGGTGGAGGAAATTGAAGCGGAAGAGGTACCGGAAGGCAATACGGCCCTGTGGTGGCTTGGCTGTACCGGCCTGTGGATAAAGACACAGAAGGCAAATATTTCGGTGGACCTGTGGTGCGGCAACGGAAAACGCACCCACGGAGACGGAAAAATGAAGCCCGGGCACCAGATGGCCAATATGTGCGGCGGCAGGAAAATGCAGCCGAACTTAAGGGCCATTCCCTTTGTCATCGACCCCTTTGCCTTTCATCAGGTGGATGCGGTGCTGGCCACCCATTATCACCAGGACCATATGTCTGCCGAATGGGCAGCCCATGTTCTGCAAAGCGGCATGACCACCACGGATGCGGAAGGAAGGACGGTGCCCGTTCCCTTTATCGGACCGAAGAAATCCGTGGAGACCTGGGTGAACTGGGGCGTGCCCGCCGACCGGTGCATCACGGTAAAGCCCGGCGACACCATCCGCATAAAGGATATCGAAATTGTTGCCCTGGACAGCTTTGACCGGACCTGTCTGGTGACCACGGATTCCACGGGGGAGGACAGGGAGGAGCTGACCGGCATCTGCCCTGCGGACATGGATGACAAGGCGGTCAATTATCTCATCAAAACCCCCGGCGGTAATTTCTACCATTCCGGGGATTCCCACTATTCCATTTATTACGCCAGACACGGCAAGGATTACGACATCGACGTGGCCTTCGGATCCTTCGGGGAAAATCCGGTGGGCATGCAGGATAAGATGACCTCCGTGGACATCCTGCGCATGGCGGAGGCCCTGCGGTGTAAGGTGGTGATACCGCTGCATTACGACGTATGGACGAATTTCATGGCCGATACCCGGGAGATTGAGGTACTGTACCGGATGAAAAAGGACAGGCTGGATTACCGGTTCCACCCCTTTATCTGGGAGGTTGGCGGAAAATATGTCTATCCCCGGGACAAGGACAGGGCGGCCTACCATCATCCCAGGGGCTTTGATGACTGCTTTGAACATCCCCAGAACATTCCTTTCCGGTCTTTACTTTAAGGAAGCAGCAGGATGAATTATCTTCTTTTGGATGTGGGAACCTCCGGCATGCGGGGTATCCTGGCGGATAATGAAGGAAACTGCCTTTTCCGGCACAGCGTCAGCTATTCCGTCCGCTTCCTTTCCCCGGAGCATGCCGAGCAGGATGCCGAAGACTGGCGGAATGCCCTGGTGGAAATCTGCCGGAAAACCGCTGCTTACCTGACAGAGGAAAAGCTGCAGCTGGCAGCCGTTTCCCTGACCTCCCAGCGGTCCAGTATCATTCCCGTGGACGCGGAAGGAAATCCGCTGATGCCCGCGGTCATGTGGCAGGACAGGCGCTGCGTGCCGGTGGTGGAGGATCTGAAGGAATACAGCGGGGAAATCTTCCGGCTGACCGGCGCGAGGCCCAATACGGTGTATGCAGGGCCGAAGATTGCCTGGGTCAAAAGGGCGTTTCCGGAGCTTTCCGAAAAGGCGGACCGCTATGTCACCATCGCCGACTATCTTGTATTTCTGATGACCGGAAGGTGGGTTACGGACGAAACCTACGGAAGCCGTTCCCTGCTGATGAACCTGGAAACCAGGCATTGGGATGACCGCCTTCTGGACATGATGCAGACTGACAGACAGGCGCTGTGCACGCTGGTTCCGCCGGGAGCCGCTGCCGGAAGGATAAGGGCTTCCTTTTCCCTGGAAACCGGCATGCCCGTCGGCATTCCCGTCATCAGCGCAGGCGGCGACCAGCAGTGCGCGGCCCTCGGCATGGGGATGACCGGCCCGGGACGGATAACCGCTGTCCTTGGAACCGGCGCCTTTACCGGCACCGCAGTGCCCGCAGGACAGGCTTTCCGGGATCCGGCCTTTACCTTTAATGTGCATGCCCTGCCGGAATACACCTTTGTGGAATACACCATTCCCGTCTGTGCAGCCCTGTATGACTGGGCCAAAAAGGTGTTTTTCTCCGGGGAAGAGGATTATGAAGCCGTCAACCGGGCCGTTGCGGCAGCGCCGCCTGGGGCAAATGGTGTTATCTGCCTCTGCTCCTTCCAGGGACACGGTTCGTCCGACTGGAATGAAAGGGCGGAGGGCGCTTTTCTCGGCCTGAGCCTGAATACGAAAAAAGAGGATCTTGTGCGTTCCGTGGCGGAAGCCCTGGTCTGTGAAGTCGCGGAAGGCGTTGACCGGCTGAAGGCGCTTGCCTGCGGGGAAAATGAAGCGGAGAGTCTTTGCGTTACCGGGGGGCTTTTAAAGGTGCCCGGACTTGCCCGGATGCTTGCGGACGCCACCGGCATGACGGTGACCGTCATGGATGAGGACGGGGACCTTTCCGCTTACGGCGCCCTGCTTTCGGCGGTACGGTATTTCGGCCTTTACCGGGATATGAGGGCAGCCTGGAAGAAATGCACGGCCGGACTTCACAGCAGCGCTGTCAGCCCGGATCCGGCGAAAAAGCCTTTTTACGACAGGCTGCGGGCGCGGTTAAAGGATGCGTACCGGCGCCTTAATGCAGACAGATAAATCAATCAGGAAGGAAACAACAGTATGCTGGAACTCAGCGGACTTCGCCTGCCGGTGGATCATAAAGAAAAAAGCTTACGGGAAAAAGCCGCAAGGCTTCTTTCCATACCCGTAAAGGATATCGGGGAAATACGGATCCTGCGGCGTTCCCTGGAGGCGCGTAAGGAAGAACAGCTTTCCTATGTTTACACCCTTGCCCTGGCTGTCAGACAGGAGGAGCGGCTTTTAAAAAAGGCCGCCGCCGGAAAAGGGAAGGCAAGGGTTAAGCATTATGAACCGGTAAAGTACCGCTTTCCCTATGCGGCTCCTTCCGGGGAATTCCTCAGGCCTGTGATTATCGGCGCGGGGCCTGCCGGGCTTTTCTGCGCCTATGCCCTGGCAAAAGCGGGCTTTAAGCCCTTGGTTCTCGAACGGGGAAAAAGGGCGGAAGACCGCAAAAAAGATGTAGAAAGCTTCTGGAAAACCGGCGTGCTCAACCCTTCCTCCAACGTCCAGTTCGGGGAAGGCGGCGCGGGAACCTTCTCCGACGGCAAGCTCAATACCCAGGTTGGTGACAAGCTGGGAAGAAAAAGCGAGGTCCTGCATATTTTCACGGAGGCCGGGGCGAAGGAAAGCATTCTCTACGACGCGAAGCCCCATCTGGGCACGGACGCCCTGCTTCGCATCATTCCCGCCATCCGGGAGAAAATCATTTCCTTCGGCGGAGAATTCCTTTTTGAGGAAACCTGTACGGGGCTTGTCACGGAAAATTCACAGCTTACGGGTATACTGACGGAAAGCGGCCGTAAGCTTCGTACCGGAACCGCCGTGCTCGCCGTCGGCCATTCCGCAAGGGATACCTTTGCCATGCTGCAGGAAAAAGGCGTTGACATGGAAGCCAAAGCCTTTGCCGTGGGTGTGCGGATATCCCATCCCCAGGAGATGATTAACGCAAGGCAGTGGGGCAGGGATTACCCGAAAAGCCTCGGCGCGGCATCCTATTCCCTGGCGGAAAAGCTCACGGACGGCAGGGGCGCCTACTCCTTCTGCATGTGTCCCGGAGGCTATGTGGTCAATGCTTCCTCGGAGGAAGGACTTCTTGCAGTTAACGGTATGAGCTATTCAGGGCGGAATTCCGGCCGGGCCAACGCCGCGATTGTTGTGACCGTATCGCCGGCGGACTATACGTCAGACCCCGGTCAGGCGGACAACCCCTTACGGGGCGTGGCCTTCCAGCGTGACCTGGAAAGAAAGGCCTTTATCGCAGGAAATGGCGCTGTTCCCGTGCAGAGCTTTCCGGCCTTTGCGGAAAACAGAAAGGAAAAACCGTCGGAGGAGCTGGTTGAGGCTGCCGGCGAAGCCATAAAGGGCCAGTACCGTTTTGCCGACGTCCGGTCCGTCTTTCCGGAATACCTGGCGGCGGATCTTACCGAGGGCATCCGGAAAATGGACAGGAAGATTCCCGGCTTTGCGGGGGCTGCGGCCTTTGTCTGCGGTGTGGAAAGCCGCACCTCCTCACCGGTGCGAATCCTGCGGGACGATACCGGGCAGAGTAATATAAAAGGGCTTTTCCCCTGCGGAGAGGGTGCAGGCTATGCCGGGGGCATTGTCTCCGCTGCCATGGACGGACTGAAAACCGCGGAAGCGGCAGCAGCCTGCCTTACGCAGGCCGCTCTTGCCTGCCGGGACCATTCATGATACAATAACCGTTCAGGAAGAGAGTAGGAAGGAAGCCTATGGCATACATGACGCTGAAAGACCGTCCCTTCGACGAGCGTCCCTACGAGAAATATGAAACCTACGGTGCCGGAAGCCTTACGGATACGGAACTTCTGGCGATAATCTTAAGAAGCGGCACCCGCGGGAAAACCGCGGTGGAACTGGCGGGGGAAATTCTGGCCGCCTGTCCCTTTGAGGAGGGGCTGGCGGGCCTTTATCATGTCAGTTTACAGCAGCTGATGGCAGTGCCCGGCGTCGGCCGGGTAAAGGCGGTGCAGTTAAAATGCATCGCGGAGCTTTCCAGAAGGATTTCCCGCAGGCGCAAGGGGGGAAGACCGGTGTTTTCCGACCCGGCCTCCATTGCCGCCTATTACATGGAGACGCTCCGGCATGAGGAGGTGGAGTATATTTACTGCCTGATGCTGGATGCGCGCAACCAGCTGGCCGGTGAGGAATGCCTCTCAAAGGGCACGGCCACCCAGGCCCTCCTTTCCCCGCGGGAGCTGTTCATGCGGGTCCTTAGGTACAATGCGCCTGCCATCGTGCTGGTGCACAACCATCCGTCCGGAGACCCCTCACCTTCCCCGGAGGATATTTCCCTCACCCTGCAGGTGAAGGAAAGCGGCCTTCTTCTGGGTATTACCCTCTTTGACCACATTATCATCGGAAACAACACCTTCGTCAGCTTCATGCAGGAAGGGTATATATAAAGGATAAAGATGAACCAGGCTTTCGGCATTGATCTGGGTACCGATACGGTCAAAATCTATGACCGCCGGGAGGACAGCATTACCATTGATAAGAATATGATCGCCTTAAGGCTTCCGGACAAGGTGGTGGCCATCGGCAACGATGCCTACGAGATGTTCGAGCGGCAGCCCCGGGACATGGTGGTGGAATCCCCGGTTTCCGAAGGCCGTATCGCCAACGTCATGGAGACGGAGGCGGTGCTGCAGACCCTGCTTTTCCGGCAGAGGCATTACGTGGGCAGCAGGCAGGATATTTATTTTGCCGTTCCCATGGATACCACGGAGGTGGAGAGAAGGGCCTATGCTTCGGTAACCCGGCGGGGGAAGCTGAAGGACTGCAGCATTTATTTCATTGAAAAGCCCATGGCGGATGCCGCCGGACTGGGCATCAATACCAAGCGGACCAAGGGTGCCATGATTGTCAATATCGGCTCCGGCGTGACGGAAATCTCGGTGATTGCCGACGGCAGGGTGGTCTTAAGCCGGACGGTGCGTTTCGGCGGGAATACCATTGATGAGGAAATCGTCAATGCGGTCACCCGGAAAAACCACCTGCAGATAAGCATTAGGAGCGCGGAGCAGCTTAAGCTGATGTACGCTTCCCTGGAACCGGAGGTACCTGCGGAGGGCGCCCTGGTGCTGGGCATCGATACGGGCAACGGCCTTCCCCGGGAGGGCTATATTTCCTCCGCCACCATCGTGAACATCGTGAAGGAAAGCTTTTCCGGCTTTGCGAAGGATCTGCTCAGCTTTATTTCCCGGACGCCGCCCCAGGTGCGGGACATTATTTCCCTGACGGGCTTCATGGTCACGGGGGGCTCCTCGCGGATATCCGGCATCGTCCCCTTCCTTTCCGCAGCCTGCGGCATGCAGGCCCAGCTGTCGGACAATTACGAACTGAACACTGTAACCGGTTTAAAAGATATCATTAACGACCAGGACAGCGGCATTTTGCCCTATGTCCGTAAACGCAGGTAGGCATGAACAAGAAAACCGATAATACCAATAACAGATTAATCCTTATTGTCCTCACCCTCATCTGTGCCGCGGCCATCGTGCTGACCGGCACGGATATCGTGTCCATTTCCCCCATCCGCAAGGCCGCGGGTTACGTGATTGTTCCCATGCAGAAGGGCATCAATACCATCGGCACCTGGCTGACGGAGAAAAAGGACTATTTCGGCAGGGCCAACGAGCTCAATGACCGGATTAAGGAGCTGGAGGAGCAGGTGGCGGACCTGCAGGAGGAGAATCTGGTCTTAAGTGAAAACCAGCAGGAGCTGAAGAGGCTTCGGGAGCTGTATTCCCTGGACGCCGGCTATTACGAGTATGAAAAGGTGGCGGCCACGGTGATTTCCAAGGATCCGGGCAACTGGTATTCCTCCTTTATCATCGACAAGGGCTCCGATGACGGCATCGCCGTGGACATGAATGTGATTTCCCAGGGCGGCCTTGTGGGCCTTGTCACCGACGTGGGCTCTCACTGGGCAATGGTGCGGGCCATCATTGACGACGCCAATTCCGTTTCCGCCATGACCCTGTCCAGGAACGATACCTGTATCGTTACCGGCGATCTGGTCCTTCTGGATGACGGCCTGGTGGCCTTCTCCCAGATGAATACGACCAATACCGTCACCGAGGGGGAGCGGATTGTCACCTCCAATATCAGTGACAAGTACCTGCCGGGCATCCTTATCGGCACCATCAACGAGATTTCCGAGGACAGCAACCACCTGACCCGCACGGGCACCATCATCCCGGCGGTGAATTTCAAAAGCATCCAGGAAGTCCTGGTTATCAAAACCCTGAAAAAGACGCCTTAAGGAACCCTGAACATGCGCAGAAGAATCATCATGCTTATCCTGATCCTGGCCTGTTTCCTGGCCCAGTGCACGGTCTGGGGCATGTTTCCCATCGGAAATGTAAAGCCCAACCTGCTCCTGGTGCTCACGGTGGCCTTTGCCCTGATGCGGGGAAGAAAGTCCGGCATGATTACCGGCCTGATTTCCGGCCTGGTTATGGATCTGTATTTTTCCAGATATTTCGGCCTGTGCGGCCTGATTTACATGTATATCGGGTATTTTGTCGGCGGCCTCTACAAATTTTTCTTTGACGAGGACATCCGCATGCCCATGCTGCTGGTGGCGGTGAGCGATTTTGCCTACGGCATTATCTACTACCTGTTCCGGCTCCTGTTCAAGATGCGCTTTGATTTCGGCGCATACCTGAAGCACATTATTGTGCCCGAGCTGGTGTACACCGTCGCCGTAACCCTGGTCCTCTACAGGGTATTTTTCGTAATAAACCGTAAGCTTTCCGAACGGGAAAGGGAGGAAGAGGAGTCTCCCTGGTTGTTGAAATGAGAAGATTTTTCATCAGAGTATTTTCACACAGATCGGTTATCCTGCTGCTCATCTTTCTGGTCATGAGCATTATTCTCGGTGTCCGTCTTTTCGATCTGCAGATCGTGCACGGCGAGGAATACGAGGCCGGGTTTACGGATAAAACCACCAAAACCCGCCGCCTGGAGGGCACCAGGGGAAATATCTATGACTGTGAAGGCCGCCTGGTGGCCGGGAATCGGCTGAGCAATGCGGTGCTTCTGGAGGATTCCGGCTCCTACAATTCCATCAGGGAGAAAAACCTGAGCTTAAACGGTGAAATCTACCGGCTTATCCACATGATAGAGGGCTGCGGCGACAGCATGGTGGACGAGTTCCACATCGATATGGATGAGAACGGCAATTTCATCTATGACGTGGGTGAGGGCAGGACCAGGAACCGGTTCCGCGCGGATATTTACGGGCGGAAAACCATCTCCGAGCTGACGGAGGAGGAGTTAAGCGCCACCCCCTACGACATTATGTCCCTTCTGTGCAGCAGCGAATACTTTGCCCTGTACAACGAGGACCGGCCCTATACGGAGGAGGAGCTGACCTCCCACGGCCTTCCCCTGACCTTTACCAGGGAAGAGGAACTGAAGATTGTCCGGGTGCGCTACCAGCTTTTCCTGACCAGCTACCGGAAATACGTCCAGGTTAACATTGCCAGCGACGTCAGCGACGAAACCGTTGCGGCCATCATGGAGAACCTTTCCGATCTGACCGGCGTCAGCATCGGCGAGGAATCCTTACGGGTATACAATTATGCGGAATGCATGGCGCCGATCATCGGCTACACCGGAAGGCCCTCCGAGGAGGAACTGGAGGAGCTCTCCGCCGTAAGGGAGGACTATACCAGCTCCTCCATTATCGGCAAGGCCGGCCTGGAGCAGGTGATGGAGACGGTGCTCCAGGGCTATGACGGCTCCGTACAGGTGGGCGTGAACAACCTGGGCAAGGTGCTTACCGTGTATGAAAATACCCGGGTCAATCCCCGGGTGGGCAATGACGTGCACATCACCATCGACTGTGAACTGCAGAATGCGGTGTACCAGATCCTGGAGCAGCGTATTGCAGGCATCGTCGTATCCAATATCGTGGATGCCAAATACCGGGTGCCGACGGACGTGGAGGCCGGCAATATCGTGATTCCCTCCTATGACGTGTATACCGCCCTTATCAACAACTCCGTGGTGGATATCGAGCATTTTGCCGCGGAGGACGCCTCTCCCACGGAGAAGAGCCTGCAGGTTGTGTACGAGCAGCGCAGGGCGGAAATCTTTGCCTGGCTGGCCCAGGAGCTTCTGGGAGAAGGAAGCGGCACGCCCGTGGCTTCCCTGACCGAAGAGTACGCGGACTACGCCCATTATATCGGCGATGATTTCCTTGTGGATGCCACATACATCATCAAGCCCTCGGGCGAATATACCCGGCAGGAGGATTACCAGCGCTGGCAGAACGGGGAGCTCAGCCTGAAGCAGTACATCGAGGCGGCCATCGTGCAGAACTGGCTGGATATGAGCATCCTGTCCGATTCCTCCGTCTACCTGGATTCCGCAGGGGTGTACCGGCTGCTGTATGATTACCTGTCCGCCTACCTGGCAGAGGATCTTTCCTTTGACAAGCTGATTTACAACCATATGCTTTTCAACGATTATATTTCGCCCTACGAGATTATCGTTGCGCTCTATGACCAGGGTGTGCTGGTGTATGATGCCCTTTACGAGCAGCTGCTGAACGGCCACATTACGCCCTGCCAGCTTATCATGGAGAAAATTTCCACCCTGGATATCAAGCCCAAGCAGCTGGCCCTGGATCCCTGTTCCGGCTCCATGGTGGTCCTGGACCCCAATACCGGCTATGTCAAGGCCCTGGTTACCTACCCCGGCTATGACAACAACCGGCTGGCCAATACCATGGATACGGACTACTATTATGAACTCCTGGACGACCTGTCCACGCCCTTCTACAACAAGGCGACCCAGCAGCTGACGGCGCCCGGCTCCACCTTCAAGCCGGTCATGGCGGCAGCGGGCCTGAATGAAGGCGTGATAGACGATTTCACCATTATCAACTGCAACGGCCTCTTCGGTGAGGGCCTGGTGGAAGAGGGCGACCAGCTCCACTGCTGGTACCGTACCGGCCACGGGGATATGGACGTGGTAAATGCCATCGCCAATTCCTGCAACGTCTTCTTCTGTACCATCGGCTTCCGCCTGGGCCTGGAGCCCCAGGGAGTTTTCATCCCGAGCAAATCCCTGGATATGATTGCCCGGTATGCTTCCTTGCTGAACCTGGATACCAGAACGGGCATCCAGATCGCGGAATCCGCGCCTTCGGTCTCCGACAAGATGCCGATTCCCTCCTCCATCGGACAGGGCACCCATCTGTATACAACAACCCAGCTGGCCCGGTATGCCGCTACCTTACGCAACAACGGTACCAGCTACACACTGAACCTGATTGACCGGGTACAGGATCCCGACGGCACCGTCATCGAGCAGTTCGGGCCGGAGGTGGCAAGACAGGGAGACCTTCCGGAATGGATCTGGTACCGCATCCGCCAGGGCATGCGGCAGGTGATTACGGACAATGAGTTCTTCGAGAACTACCCCGTAGCGGTTTACGGAAAGACCGGTACGGCCGAGGAATCCAAGACCCGGCCCAACCATGCCCTTTTTGTCGGCTATTCCCACCTGGAGGGCTTTGAGGATATTGCCTTTGCAACCCGTATCGCCAACGGCTATTCCTCCACAAACGCTTTGCTCACCACCAAGGACATGCTGGACTATTATTATCACGTTACCGACGACGTCCTGACGGGCGAATCCGCCACCGAAGGACTTTCCAGTACGGTTACCGACTGATCGCACAGAGGTTTATTTATGCTGAAACAGTACCGTTTACGGGATTACAATTTCAGACTTCTCATTTATATGGCCGTACTGGGCACCTTCGGGGTGCTCCTGGTAGGGTCTGCCGACGCGTCCTTAAGAAACCGGCAGCTGGTAGGCCTTCTGGCGGGCATGATCATTACCGTGGTCATTTCCCTTATCGATTACAGCTGGGTACTGTATTTTCACCGGATACTGTACATCCTGAACATAGCCCTGCTGGTGATGGTCCTGCTGTACGGCTCCAATAAAAAGGGCGCTTCCCGGTGGATGGACCTGGGCTTTATCCAGTTCCAGCCCACGGAGCTGGCCAAGGTCATAATTGTATTGTTCTTTGCCGGCTTCTTCATGAAGCATGAGAAGGACCTGAATACCTTCAAGACCATACTGCTGTCCCTGATACTGATTGCCATTCCCCTGGGGCTTATCCTGCGGCAGCCTGACCTGAAGAACACCCTGACCATCCTGGTGCTTTTCTGCATTCTGGTTTATGCCGCGGGCCTGAGCTACAAAAACATAGGAAAGGCGCTGCTTATCATACTGCCCATTGTGGTGACGGGCTTCCTTCTGATTACCCAGACGGACCTGCCCATTCTTTCCGATTACCAGAAGGACAGGATCATGAGCTTCCTGGACTCCGACAATGACGCCTATTCCGAGGACATCATCCAGCAGAACAATTCCATCATGGCCATCGGGTCCGGAAGGCTTACGGGAAAAGGCCTGAACAATGACGATGTAAATTCCTCCAACAAGGGTAATTTCGTGGCGGAAAACCAGAACGACTTTATTTTCGCGGTAGCGGGAGAGGAGCTGGGCTTTGCAGGCTGCATCGTAATCCTTGCCCTGGAATTTCTCATAAGCTTTGAATGCATACTGACCGGTATACGGGCCAAGGACAAGGCAGGAAACCTGATCTGCTGCGGGGCGGCAAGCCTGACGGCGGTGCAGGGCTTTATCAATATCTGCGTGGCCACGGGGCTGATGCCGAACACGGGCACGAACCTGCCCTTCGTCAGCTACGGTCTGACCTCTTTACTGAGCCTTTGCATTATCATGGGCTTCGTGCTGAACGTCGGCCTGCAGAGAAAGCGGTATACCGGCAAGGCCGGACAGCCCGTCCGCCTGCAGATGGAGAGAGACAGATAAAAGGATAAACAGTACATGGAAACCGAAGAAAAACAGCGGAAACTGAACCCGAACAGGCTGATCCTTATCATGCTTGCCGTGATTGCAGGGCTGACAGCCCTGCTGTTTTTCGTGCGCCACAAAGGCCTGCAGGTGCTGGACGTTTCCGAAAGCTATACGGCCTACGGGAAGGGGGAGGAGAACTTTACCCGCCTTACGCCCTTTGCCGATGATCTTACGGTTTCCGATCCTTCCGTGGTTATCGAAGGCCTGCGCCTGACCCAGACAACGGAAAGAGCCCTTCTGTTCAATCTGGACGACAATACGCCGCTTTTTGCCCAGGGCATCTATACAAAGGCCTATCCGGCCTCCCTTTCCAAGCTGATGACCGCCATCATGACCATGCGCTTCTGCGACATGGAGGAAACCATGGTGATGGAGCCGGGGGATTTTGACCTGGAGGAGGGCTCCCAGGTATCGGGCATGCAGCCCGGGGACACCGTGACCATCGGCCAGCTTTTCCATGCCCTGGTGGTGTATTCCGCCAACGACGCGGCCATGGCCCTGGCCCGGAGGATTGACGGGTCTGTGGAGGTCTTTGTAGAGGAGATGAACCAGATAGCCGGAGAAATGGGCCTGGTCAATACCCATTTTACGAATCCCACGGGTCTGCACGATCCGGAGAATTATTCCTGTGCCTATGATATCTACCTGCTCCTACGGGAGGCGTTCCGGTACACTGCCTACCAGGATGCGGCCAGGCTGAACGTCTATACCCTGCGGGTGACCACGGCCGAGGGCGGAACCCGGACGAGGGTGCTGGATTCCACGGATAAATTCCTTACTGGAGAGAGAAGTCTTCCTGCCGGCGTTACCCTGCTGGGCGGTAAAACCGGGACCACGCCGGAGGCCGGCGCGAACCTGGCGGTCTTTGTCCAGAATAAGATGGGCGTGCCCTATATTGCCGTGATCATGAATGCAGATACCCGGGCCGTGCTCTATGACGACATGTATACACTTCTTTCCGCGGTGAACCGGGAGGCGTAAAGCTACCATCCTTGGTATGCCGCGGCTTTTTCTACACCATATCTTGTAAAATAATACAGAATTAATACAGAATACACATAAATATTACAATTTTATTGCAAAAATTTAAATTTTTGCTTTATTTTTATACCGTCCTGTGTTATACTGGGGGCGTGCGGGGAGAAGACTGCCCTTTTTTCTGATGCATTCCGGGAAGTGAAGGGTTCCGGAAAAGGGAAAAAACGGTGTCTTGCACGGCTGTGCCTTTGCACGGCAAGGGGGGATTAACGAGGTGTAGAAATGCATACGATTAAATCCCGGAAAACAATCCTGCCCATTCTTCTTATCCTGGTTCTGGCAGTATCCCTGCCTGCAATCGCATCCACGCGGGATGAGATTGAAGAAACACAGTATGAACGGCAGTACACGAAGGACCGCATGGTCTCCGCCCAGGAACGGCTGGCAGCACTGGAGGCGAAAAAAGGCGATACCGAGGCTTACCTGACTGAGCTGGTTTCCCAGATGGACAGCCTGGCGGCAGAGTTTGAGGACCTGCAGAACCAGTATGATGCCAAAGCCCTGGAGCTGGCAGCTTTGCAGGATGACTATGAGGCTGCCCTGCAGCAGGAAAAAGAGCAGTACGACGACATGAAGCTTCGGATTCAGTACCTGTATGAATCCAATACGGGAACCGGCGCCCTGGAGGTGCTTTTCTCCGGAGAAACCATTACCGATTTCCTGAGCCGGTCCGAAGCCATCAGCCAGATCCACGCCTATGACCGGGCGCTGATGTCGGAATACGAAGATACCCGGAAGAACATCGAGGAACGCCGGCAGAAGCTTCTGGAGGAACAGGAGAAGATTACAGGCCTGCAGGAAGAGTGCACCGACAAGAAGAATGAGATTCACGAGCTCTACTCCCTGGCCTATGTGGAAATGGAAGAGTGCCTGAACGGCATCTCCTCCGCACAGAATGAACTGAATGCCCTGGCGGAGAATCTTTCCGCCCAGGATGCGAGACTGCAGGGACTGCTGACCCGGTACTACAACGAGGAGGGCGTGAATTACGCCGGCTCCTACGTGATACCGGAGAATATTTCGGCCTCCGGATCGGCAGAGGGCATGAACCTCACCTATCTGGGGTATTTTACCCTGACCGCTTACTGTCCCTGTCCCCTGTGCAACGGTCCCTATACCGGCACGGCCTCCGGAGCGCCCCTTACCTCCGGCCATACCGTAGCCATGGGCGGCCTGCCCTTCGGGACGAAGCTGTACATCAATGGCACCATCTATACGGTGGAAGACAGGGGTACGCCCTACGGCTGGGTGGATATTTATTTCGATACCCACGAGGAAACAGAGGCCTTTGGCATGCGCTACGCCGACGTTTACCTTGTAAACTGAACCAACAACAGACAAAAGGCCTGCAGCTGCAGGCCTTTTTTTCGTTCTCCGGGCTTACGGGGGCGGGAAAATGAACTGGGCATTGAAATTTCAGGCAAAAGTCAGTATACTATCTGGATAGCGGCGTCTGTGAAACACCGCAATGACAGCAAAAACGGAGCAGCATAATGGTTACGGGTAGAAAAAGAAAAAGACATAAAAAGAAAAAATGGTACAGGAATCCCTATTTCCGGTTCCTACTTCTTGCCGTAATTCTGGTGGTGCTTATTATCATCCTGGTGCATACGGTGAATTCCCGGAAGAAAGACCGGGCCGCGGAAGAGCCTGTATCGGAATATGTTTCGGCGACAAGCGTCGTTTCCGGTACATCGGAGACGCTTCCTGAAGCCGTATCCGGACAGAGTACCGCGCAGGAACCTGCTTCGGTGCCGGCAGAGGAGACACAGACGGTTTCAGCAGCTGCCGAACAGCCGGTGCCTGAACAGCTTCCGGCTTCCTATACGGAGATCCCCTGCGAAGCCCAGGACGGTACGGGTGCCGCGGGCCTCATCCTTCTTCCGGCGGATATGGCAGAGACTTCCACCATGCCGGGCTGGCAGAGCAACACCTACGGGCTGTGGTATTCTCCGGACGGACAGGTCTGCTATTACAACGGCTGGCAGGATATCGAAGGACAGACCTACCATTTTGACGCGGAAGGCTATATGGACAGGGGCTGGAAGCTGATCGGCGGACAGTCCTGCTACTTTGATTCCCACGGGGTATACGTGCCCGGCCAGGACAATTCGAAGCTGCTGGCTTTCACCTTTGACGACGGGCCCAGCGAGGGCACGGACCAGATCCTGGCCATGTGCGAGGAATACGACTGCCGGGTTACCTTCTTCATGATCGGCAGACAGGTGGAGGACGGCGGCGCTGTTATCTCCTACATCAACCGGTACCGCTGTGAGGTGGGCAACCATTCCTACAGCCACGGCTGGAATGTGGGCCGGGATCCTTCGGAAACCGCAGCGGATTTTGCGAAGGGCGACGATTTTATCAAAAAATTCAACAATGATGAAGGTGCCTCTGTGGTGCGTTTCCCCTACGGTGACTACACCGCGGAACAGACGGCAGCCGTAGGCAAGCCCAACATCCTGTGGGATATTGACAGCTATGACTGGGAGTCCCGGGACGTGGAGGCCATCAAGGCGGAGATTTACGCGGAGCTTACCGGCGGGAACATCATTCTGATGCACGACCCCTATCCGGAAACCATTGAGGCCTGCCGTCAGCTCTGGCCGGAGCTCATGAGCCAGGGATACCAGCTGGTGACGGTCAGCGAGCTGGCTGCTGCCCACGGATACGAACTGCAGCCCGGCGTTACCTATTTCAGCTTCAAGGATAAGAATATCCAGGAGGGCAGGGTAACGGACCAGGGATACTGACCCCTGTTTCTTCTTTGAGACGGAAGATCACACATTATTAATAATTGTTAACTTGTCTTTTCCTGTCAAACAGAGTATAATTTCGTTACAGAAGAAAAAGACAGCCTGAACAGAGAATATTTTTATTTAAGGAGGAGCACCTTTTATGGTACAGCTTATCGTTGGCGCAAAAGGAAAAGGAAAGACAAAGGTATTACTGGATTCGGTGAACACGGCAATTAAGGAAGCCACCGGCAATATTGTTTATCTTGACAAAAGTTCCAAACACATGTACGAGCTCAGCAATAAAGTTCGCCTGATAGATGTTTCCGTCTATCCGCTGAGGAACAATGATGAATTTATCGGTTTCATCTGCGGTATTATTTCCCAGGACCATGACCTGGAAAAAATGTATCTGGACAGCTTTCTTAAACTGGCTAGGATCCAGGACGAGCCGGGTCTTATCGAAAAGACCGTCAGAATGCTGGATGAGATCAGCACCCTGTTCCATGTAGACTTCATCCTGAGCGTGTCCATGGACAAGGATATCCTTCCCGAAGGTCTGAAGGATATGGTCCTTGTAGCCCTGTAATCAACAGCTGAAATACGAAAGTTTACGTGTCAGCCTGTTCCCTTGACCGGGGAGCCGGCTGACACTTGATATTAAAGAAAGGAGCACCGTAAAATGAACAGACGGCCGCGTATTCACATGAATATAGGCACCGTTATTTTCGGCGCTCTTTTTATTTATCTCGTGGTCACCTTCGTCATGTTCATCACCAGGAGCCATGTGGACTCCTACCAGGTGGTTTACGGGCCCCTGACCGGCAACGATACCTGCATTGCCATGGTGCTGCGCAACGAGGACGTGATATGTTCCAGCTCCAGCGGTTACGTCAATTACTTCCTGCCGAACAATTCCAAGGCAGTCAAGGGAAAGCTGGTCTGCGGCATCACGGACAGCGCGGTTCCGGTCCAGTCCAAGGAGCTGACCCAGGCGGAGATGAAGGACCTGCGCAAGGCTGCCTACGAGAAATCAAAGGGCTTTGACACCAATCATTTCGACGAGGTCTACGACATGCAGTACGACCTGATGGGCGTGCTCTGGAATGTGTCGGAGATTTCCGGCCAGTCCTCCAGCTATTATGTTTCCTCCAGGGACGGCATTATCAGCTTTTCCGCGGACAATTATTCCTACATGAACGAGCGGGAATTCAACACCTCCCTGTTCCAGACCGCGAACTTCAGTATTCCCAAGCTGCAGAACCAGGATTATGTGAAGACCGGAGACCCGCTGTACCGGATCATCAATTCCGAGGAGTGGGCCATCTATTTCCCCATCACCGACAAGCAGACCATCCGGCTGGCCAGCGAGGGCCGCATCCGGGTGAAGTTCTTAAAGGACGGCAATACGGAGACCGGCTCCCTGTCCTTCTTCTATGTGGGAGACCAGCGGTACGGTAAAATCACCCTGTACAGCGGCATGATCCGGTACATCGACGACCGCTTCGTGGACGTGGAGCTGGTGACAAATACGGAGGTCGGCCTGAAGATTCCCGTATCCTCCATCGTCAGCAAGGAGTTTTACCTGATTCCGGAAAGCCTCCTGGTGGAGGGGGGAGAGGATTCCAATCCCGGCTTCTACCGGCAGGTTACGGACCGGGACGGCAACACCACCCTGGAATTTGTGGAATGCACCCTTTATTCCAGCGCCCACTTAAGCGATGAGGTGGGAGACGTGTATTACGTGGACAAATCCAATTTCCGGGAGGGGGACGTACTGGTCAACCGGTTTGAACGCATCCGGTACACCGTAAAGGAGACCGGTACACTGAACGGGGTATACAGCATCAACAAGGGCTATGCCCTGTTCCGGAAAATCAACGTGCTGGATCAGAACGATGAGTATGCCATCGTGGAAACCAACACCCGTTACGGCATCACCCTGTATGACTATATTGTCAGGGACGCCTCCTCGGTCAGGGAGGAGAGTATATTGTATTCGAGGCATTCAAATGTTAACGAGTAATCTGGAAAGAGTAAAAGAAAATATCCTCAAAGCCTGTGCAAGGGCCGGAAGGGACCCGTCGGAGGTCCATCTTATCGCCGTAAGCAAGACCAAGCCCGTGGAGGACATCCGGACCCTCTATGACGCCGGGCAGCGGCTTTTCGGGGAGAATAAGGTACAGGAGCTGTGCGATAAGATTCCGCAGCTTCCCGGGGATATTTCCTGGCATCTTATCGGCCATCTGCAGACCAACAAGGTAAAGCATGCCGTGGGCAATGCGGTGCTGATCCATTCCGTGGATTCCCTGAAGCTGGCTGAAACCATCAGTAAGGAGGCGGGGAAAAAACAGCTGGTTGTGCCGGTGCTCATAGAGGTGAATGTGGCCCGGGAAGACACGAAATTCGGTGTGTATCCCGAGGAGTGTGAGGACCTGATTGCTGCCGTAAGCAGCCTGCCGGGCATCAGAACGGAAGGCCTTATGACCATCGCGCCGGCGGTGGAAAATCCCGAAGAAAATCGTCCTTTTTTCCGAAAATTAAAGCAATTAAGTGTTGACATTGCTGCAAAAAAAATTCATAATGTTTCCATGAATGCGTTGAGCATGGGCATGACGAACGACTATGAAATAGCCGTGGAAGAGGGGGCTTCCTTCGTCCGTGTCGGCACTGCAATATTCGGCGCGAGAAATTACGGTACAGGAGAATTATAATGGGTGTTTTTGACAAGTTGAAAAAGGCTGTTTCCATAAAAGATGACGATTACGATGACGACGAGTTCTACGATGACGAGGATCTCGACGAGGAAGACGACCTGGACGACGAGGAGGAACCCCGTAAAAAGGGCGGCTTTTTCAGTAATCTGTTCAAACGCAGAAACAGAGATAACGATATAGATGACGAAGATTTTGACGAAGAGGATGAAGAGGAAGAGCCTGCTTCTTCCGTTCCCGCAGCCAGACCTGCGGCGGCTCCGCGTCCCGCAGCGCCGGTGAAGAGACGGGGCAGAAACGTTGAAATCAATGTAAACCGGCCTTCCAACATGGAAGACTGCAGAGACATTGCCGATACGCTTCTTGCCGGCAGCATGGTTGTCCTCAACCTGGAAGGCATGGACGTGGAAGTGGCCCAGAGAGTTGTTGATTTCTCCTCCGGCGCCTGCTATTCCATCGGCGGAACCCTGCAGAAGGTTTCCAGCTATATCTTCATTCTTACCCCTGCCAATGTGGATGTATCCGGCGATGTAGCCCAGGTGATTAACGGTACGGCCGTTCCCAGCATCCGCACCAATCTTTGATTCATGCAGGCAGAGGAACTGTTTCAGAGACGGGTAATTGATCAGGTAAAGGCAGCATATACGCGTAATTATGTTGTCTTTACCGATTTTTTCGATCTGAATGAACTGAACATCCTGCACAGCATGCCGGCCTCCTCCTTTTCCGGAGTGAAGGTTTTCCTTTCCGGCGGCTGTACAAACGCTGAGCGTCAGATGGCTGCTTTTGTCCCTGATGCTTTTTCTTATGAAATAAAGTCGGAAGCGGACCTGTCTTTTCCCATTGCGGTCCTGCAGATAAAGCCCGTAAACGGGAAATTTGCCGAAGCCCTTTCCCATAGGGATTATCTCGGCTCGGTCATGTCCCTGGGGATCGAACGAAGCGTACTGGGGGATCTTCTGATATTTCCTGAGAGGGCTGTGCTGTTTGCCCGGGAAAATATGGCGGACTACCTCTGCGAACACCTGGGCAGCGTAAGGCATACCCCGGTGGAAACCGTAAGGCTCTTCTCCTGGACAGAGGAGGAGCTGCAGCCGGATACGGAGGAAATCACCGGAAGCGCCGCCTCCCTGCGGCTTGACGTCCTCATCGGCCTGGGCTTCCGCCTTTCCCGAAGCCGTGCCCAGGAGGCAATAGAGACCGGGAAGGTCTTCGTGAATTCCAGGCAGATCCTTTCCGGAAGTCATATCCTGAAGGAGAAGGACCGGATAACCTTACGGGGAAAGGGAAAGCTTATTTTTGACGAGGTTCTTTCTTCCACGAAAAAAGGCCGGCAGATTGTCCGCCTGCTGCTGTATAAATAGTGCAAATGAGGTAATATTTTTGGAAGCCGAAGTGAAAGACAAAAAGAAAATATCCTTTTATATAAAAACCATCATCGCCATGGCTGTTCTTGTCGCCTTCGATCATCTGACCAAGTATCTGGCGGTGATTTACCTGAAGGGGAAGAATCCCATCGTACTGATTGACGGTGTCCTTGAGCTCCACTACCTGGAAAACCACGGCGCCGCCTTTGGCATGCTGCAGAAGCAGCAGTGGCTTTTTGCCGTGCTTACGGTGGTTTTCCTTATTGCGGCCTTTATCTTTTTCCGCCGGCTGCCAAATGAAAAGAAGTACCTGCCCGTGCACATCTGCGTGACCGTGCTGGTGGCCGGGGCCGTGGGCAATTTTATCGACCGGCTTGTCAAGCAGTACGTGGTGGACTTCATTTATTTCTCCGGAATCAATTTCCCCATCTTCAATGTGGCGGATATCTGCGTGTCCCTGTCGGTCATCGCCCTGGTCCTGCTGCTCCTGTTCCGGTATAAGGAAGGGGATTTCGCCTTCCTCCGGAGACGAAAGGAGGAAAATAAGTGAAGGAACTGGTCTATCAGGCGGATGAGGAGGCTGCAGGCAGGAGAATAGACAGCTATCTTGCGGAGGCCTGCGAGGATCTTTCCCGATCCTTTCTCCAGAAGCTTTTAAAGGGCGGACAGGTCCTGTGTGACGGGCGGCCCGCAAAGGCCAGCCTGAAGCTTAAGGGAACGGAAACCATAAGCCTTACGGTACCGGACAATGAGGTACCGGCCATCGAGCCGGAGAACCTTCCTCTGGACATCCTTTATGAGGATGCGGATATTCTTATCGTCAACAAGCCCAAGGGAATGGTTGTGCATCCTGCGCCGGGACACTATACCGGCACACTGGTGAACGCCATTATGTTCCACTGCGGTGACCGGCTTTCCGGCATCAACGGCGTCTTACGGCCCGGTATCGTCCACCGTATAGACATGGACACCACCGGCGCGCTGGCGGTCTGCAAAAGCGACCGTGCCCATGCAGCCCTGGCCGCGGATCTGGCCGTGCACCGGATTAACCGGAAATACAGGGCCATTGTCCAGGGCAGTCTGAAGGAAGAGGCGTTCACGATTTCCGCGCCCATCGGACGCAGCGCCGGCGACAGGAAGAAGATGGCAGTGGATAAGGTGAAGGGCAGAGACGCGGTGACGGACGTCCGCGTGCTGCAGCAGCTGAAGGGCTATACCTATATAGAGTGTACCCTGCATACCGGCAGGACCCACCAGATCCGGGTGCATCTGGCCTCCATCGGCCATCCTGTGCTGGGGGATACAGTCTACGGACCGAAGAAACCGCCGGTGGGCGGGCTGACGGGCCAGACCCTGCACGCTTACCTTCTGGGCTTCAATCATCCTGTTACGGGTGAATATATGGAATTTACGGCGCCGCTGCCTGAATATTTTCAAAAGCTGTTGGAAAAGCTTTCATAAACTTTTCGGTTACTCTTTGTAAACCGGCTTCGTCATTTGATAAAAACTTATAAAAAATCCTATGGACTTTTAAAGTTCCAGGTGCTATTATTCATTTAAATTAATTGCAGAGTAGATATCCTTTCGTTAAGTGCTGTCGGTACGGGGAGTTGACCGGCAGACGATGCCGATTTCGGCACGGTTAGGATCATCGCACCCGCTGCGGGAAAAGAAACCTCTTTTGTTGCAGTGGGCAGCAGAAGGGGATTTTTTATGTCTAAAGTAAAAAATTTTTTCTCACCGAAGCGTCTCGCCATCATGGCAATGTTCATTGCCCTGCAGATTATCCTGGCGCGCTTCGTAGGCCTGCAGATTTCCGAAGGCCTTCGCATCAGCTTTGAAGCGATTCCTGTTTTGCTGTCCAGCCTCTGGCTCGGACCTGTAGCCGGCGCCTTCGTTGGCTTTGTCAGCGACATCCTCGGCACAATCATTAGCGGATACGGCGTGTATTTCTTTCCGCTGGCCATTACGCCGGTTCTGAACGGCATCCTTCCCTGGGTGTTCAACAGGTTCCTGTGGAAGAGGAAAATCAACGGCTGGAAATGCGTGCTGACCATTGTCATCACGGAGATTATCTCCAGCCTGCTCTGCGGCACCTACGCCCTGACCTGGTACTATACACTGTTTGTGCCGGCCAAGGATGCCGCCTTTACCATTCTCTTTGTTACGAGACTGACCAAATTCGCCACCATTGCGGCGGACGCCCTTATCGTCGCAAGGCTGCATACCTGGCTGTACAGGAAATTCATACGGCCAAGCCTGCAGGAAAGGTAAGGACAGCTTTCGCGTAATACAGAGAAATACCGGAAAGAAGGATAAATGGTATGTCGTCTATAGAGGCTGCACTTGCATATATGAGCACCGCCTGGCAGGGCTCCAAGCTGGGACTTGACCGGACCGTACGCCTCCTTAAGGCCCTGGGCAATCCCCAGGACAAGCTGAAATTCGTACACATTACCGGAACCAACGGCAAGGGAAGCACCGCCGCCATGATCGAATCCGTGCTGCGGCATTCGGGCTACAAAACCGGGCTTTTCACCTCACCGGCCATTACCCGGTTCAATGAACGCATCCGTATTAACGGAGAGGATATTCCCGATGAGGACGTGGTAAGCCTCGTGGAAATGATGAAGCCCATCGCGGCTGCCATGGATGACGATACCCCCACGGAATTTGAAGTGGTTACGGCCATGGCCATGCAGTATTTCTGCGATCAGAAGGTGGATATCGCCGTGCTGGAGGTGGGCATGGGCGGAAGAGGAGATTCCACCAACGTCATCAAAACCCCGGAAGCTGCCGTATTTGCCGCCATCGGCCTGGATCACACGGATTTCCTGGGAGATACCCTGGAGAAAATCGCCCGGGAAAAGGCAGGCATTATCAAGGAAGGCACCAGCGTGATTTCCTATCCCCAGCCGGAGGAGGCAGCGGCCGTGATACGGGAAGCCTGCGAGCAGACTCACAGTACCCTTTACACCGTAAAGGAAGAGGACGTTACCGTTAAAAAATGCGACCTTACGGGCTGTACCTTTGACTTTGCCGGTATGAAGGACCTTTTCGTGCCTCTGTGCGGCACCTACCAGCCCTCCAATGCGGCCGTGGCCATCACGGCGGCAAAGGCTCTGGCAGAAAAAGGCTGGAACATTACGGAGGAAAGCATCCGTGCAGGCATCGGAAGCGTCAGGTGGCTCGGCAGGTTTGAGGTGCTTCGCACCGAACCGCCGGTGATCCTTGACGGCTCCCACAACCCCCACGGCATCAGCGCCACGGTGAAAACCCTGAAGGAGCAGTTCGGGGACCGGAAGATTATCTTCGTGGTCGGCGTCATGGCGGATAAGGATGTCCACGGCATCTTTGAGAGCCTGGTTCCCCTGGCAAAGGAGTTCCACGCGGTTACGCCCCACAACGTGCGTTCCATGGCGGCAAAGGATCTGGCAAAGCTCCTGGAGAGCCTGGGAAGCACAGCCTACGGCTATGATACAATAGAAGAGGGCATCCGGCAGGCCATTGAAAACGCCGGGGATACATATCCGGTGGTGGCCATCGGTTCCCTGTATTTTTCCAATGATATCCGTACCGCCCTGAAGGAATTTCTGTAAAGATTCTTTGCTTCTTTTGCTTGACATAAATAAATCCCCATGGTATATTCTTGGGGTATGCCGCACAGAGAGGTAGAAGTATGCCCATTTCCGGGTATCACCATATCTGGCGAGATTGTATGATAGGAGGTGCCCTATGTACGCTATTATTGCAACCGGTGGAAAACAGTATAAGGTTTCTGAAGGCGATGTGATCAAGGTGGAAAAGCTTGCTGCCGAGGTTGGCGAAACCGTTACCTTTGACCAGGTTCTTGCGGTAAGAGACGATGCCGGACTTAAGGCCGGCGCTGACGTTGCTGCCTGCAAGGTTACCGCTACGGTTGAATGTGTCGGCAAGGCCAGAAAAGTAGTGGTTTACAAGTATAAGAGAAAAACCGGCTACCACAAGAAGAACGGCCACAGACAGCAGTTCACCCAGGTGAAGATCGAAGCCATCCAGGCTTAATCCGATGACGGAGATTACCTTTTACCGGAACGAGGAAGAAGCATATACCGGTTTCCGTGTGGACGGACATGCGGGGTATGCCGAGGAAGGCGAGGATATCGTCTGCGCGGCCATTTCCGCACTGACCACCAATACGATTAATTCCATCATGGAGTTCACGGAGGATGAACCGGACATCGACGAGGACGAGGAAGAGGGCTACATGGATGTATCTTTCTTCGAAGTACCCGGTCATGACACCCAGCTTCTTATCCGTTCACTGGCCTTCGGTCTGTCGAATATCGAAGCCGAAGCAGAGTATTCAGACTTTATCCATGTTATGTTTGAGGAGGTGTAGGACATGTTAAGAATGAACCTTCAGTTCTTCGCTCATAAAAAGGGTGTGGGTTCCACAAAGAACGGTCGTGATTCCGAGTCCAAGAGACTTGGCGCCAAGAGGGCAGACGGACAGTTCGTAAAGGCCGGAAACATCCTTTACAGACAGCGCGGAACGAAAATTCATCCCGGCCTGAATGTAGGCCTCGGAAGAGACGATACCCTGTTTGCTACAGCAGACGGCATCGTAAGATTCCAGAGAAAGGGAAGAGACAAGAAGATCGTTTCGGTTCTTCCTGTGGAAGAATAAGAATAAAAAGGGCCATTCATGGCCCTTTTTGCGTATTTTTTTGGAGATTATTATGTTTGCAGACAGAGCAAGAATCATTATCAGGTCCGGCAAGGGCGGAGACGGACACGTCAGCTTCCGCAGGGAGAAGTTTGTCGCTGCCGGCGGACCCGACGGCGGAGACGGCGGAAAAGGCGGCGATGTCATTTTTCAGGTGGATGAAGGACAGAACACCCTGATCAAATACCGGCACGCCCGTAAATTTGCTGCTACAGACGGAGAAAACGGAGGAAAAAGACGCTGCCACGGCCACGACGGAGAGGATATCATCCTTCCCGTACCGCCCGGAACAGTGATCAAGGATATTGAAACCGGCAAGGTCATCATGGACATGTCGGGGGATCATAAACGGGAAATCATCTTAAGAGGCGGCAGAGGCGGCAAGGGCAATATGAACTATGCCACCCCCACCATGCAGGTGCCCAAATATGCCCAGCCGGGCCAGCCGGCCACGGAGCTGGAGGTGCTGCTGGAGCTGAAGGTGATTGCGGACGTGGGCCTTCTGGGCTTCCCGAACGTGGGTAAATCCACCTTTTTATCCCGGGTCAGCAATGCCCAGCCGAAGATCGCCAATTATCATTTCACCACCCTGCAGCCCAATCTCGGCGTGGTGGACGTAGAGGGCTGCTCCGGATTTGTCATTGCGGACATTCCGGGGCTTATTGAAGGCGCTTCCGAAGGCGCAGGCTTAGGCTATGAGTTCCTGCGGCATGTGGAACGCACCCGGTACATGATCCATATTGTGGATGCGGCCTCCACGGAGGGCAGGGATCCGGTGGAGGACATTTACCGGATCAACGAGGAGCTGGAAAAATACAACCCCGAGCTGGCGAAGAGGCCCCAGGTCATCGCCGCCAACAAAACCGACGTGATTTTCCTGGAGGAAGGCCAGGAGGATCCGGTGGAGCGGCTGAAGAAGGAATTCGGGCCGAAGGGCGTGGAGGTATTTCCCATCTCCGCCGTAACCGGCGAGGGCATTAAGCCGCTGCTGTATTATGTACAGGAGCAGCTGGACCGACTGCCGAAGGAGACCATTGTTTTCGAGCAGGAGTTCGTTCCCGAAGAAATCCTGGCCCGGGAAGACCTTCCCTATACCGTGGAATACAATTCGAAGGAAAAGGCTTACGTGGTGGAAGGCCCGAAGATCGAAAAGATGCTGGGCTATACCAACCTGGATTCCGAAAAAGGCTTCCGCTTTTTCCAGAAATTCCTTAAGGACAGCGGTATCCTGGATGATCTGGAAGAGGCCGGTATTCAGGAAGGCGATACGGTGCGTATATACGGACACGTATTTGATTATTATAAATAAAGGAGTTTAACCGAAAATGACCAGCAAACAGCGGGCATATTTAAAAGGACTTGCCATGAATATTGACCCGGTGGTCCTGATCGGCAAAGGCGGCCTGACCCCTGAAATCATCAGTGCCGCGGATGAGGCGCTGGAAGCCCGGGAACTGATCAAGGTCGGGCAGCTGCAGAACTGCTTTGACGACATTAAGGAGATGGCCGTTATCCTCGGAGAACGCACCAGATCCGAGGTCGTTCAGGTTATCGGCAGGAAAATCGTGCTGTACAGGCCCGGAAAAGAGGATAAGAAGAAAATTGAGCTTCCCAAAGCCGGGAGGAAATAAAATGGCGGAGAATATACGCAGAATCGGTATCCTGGGCGGTACCTTCAATCCCATTCATCTCGGACATCTTATCTTTGCCCAGTCGGCGGCAGAGGTCCTGAAGCTGGACAGTATCTGGTTCATGCCGGCGGGCAATCCGCCCCACAAGCAGCATGTGAAGGGGATGATTTCCGATGAACAGCGGCTGGAGATGGTCCGGCTGTCCGTGGAGGACAATCCGGATTTTGCCATCGAAACCTATGAACTGGAAAAGCAGGGGCTTTCCTATACCCATGAAACCCTGGCGGCCCTGAAGGAAAAACACCCGAGGGATGACTATTATTTCCTTATCGGGGAGGATTCCCTGCTGGATTTCGAAACCTGGAAATGCCCGGAGAAAATCGTGCAGTATGCCCATATCGTGACGGCAGTCAGGCCGGGCTCCGGCAACCGGGAGGAGATCCGCAAGACCGCGGAGACTCTTTCCGAAAAGCTGCACGGGGATTTTATTGTCATCGAGACGCCTGCCATAGAGATTTCTTCCAGCGACATCCGCCGCAAGGTAAGGGAAATGCAGAACTTCCGCTATCTTGTGCGGGATGAGGTGTTTGCGTATATTCTTAAAAATCATCTGTATATGGAGGACTACCGGGAAGAAGCATGAAAAGGCTGTATATAGAAGACTGGCTGAAGATAGAAGAGAAGCTTAAAGCCGCCCTGAACCCCGTGCGGTACCAGCATACCCTGGGAGTGACCTACACGGCTGCCGCCCTGGCCATGAATTACGGGCTGGACGTGGGCCGGGCCAGGCTTGCGGGACTCCTGCACGACTGCGCAAAGTGCTTTTCCGACGAGGAGAAAAGACGCATGTGCAGGGAATACAACGTACCGGTAACCCAGTTTGAACTGGATCATCCCGCGCTTCTGCACAGTAAGCTGGGGGCTTATGTGGCCAGGGATGAATACGGCGTGGAGGATGAGGAAATCCTTTCCGCCATCAGCTGGCACACCACCGGCAGACCGCAGATGACCAGGCTGGAGCAGATTATCTATCTGGCGGATTATATCGAGCCCAACCGGGACGACGAGCTGCCGGATCTGACAGAGATCAGGAAGCTTGCCTTTACGGATCTGGACAGGTGCTGCGAGGCTGTCATGGCCGCCTGCATCGAATTTATACAAAGGTCCGGAAAAAGCATGGACAGCATGACGGTTGAGGCTTATAATTATTACAGAAAACTGAACCATCCGGAAGAAGCTTAAGACAGAGACCGGTGTTGAAAGGAGAATCGAGCATGAACGCTTCCAAAAAAATGGCTTCCCTGGCGGTGCACGCCCTGGAAGAAAAGAAGGCGTCGGATATAAAAATCATCGATATCGAAAAGGTTTCCACGCTGGCGGATTATTTCATCATATCCAGCGGCAGCAACAGGAACCAGGTCCAGGCCATGGCGGATGCCGTGGAGGAGGAGCTCGGACGTGCGGGCTTCGAGCCGAAGCATGTGGAGGGCTACCGGACAGCAAACTGGATCCTGATGGACTACGGTGATATCGTGCTGCATATTTTTGATGAGGAGAACCGGGTATTCTACGATCTGGAAAGAATCTGGAGAGACGGTGAAAGCATCATCAAGGAGCAGCTGGAGGAAGAATAAACCCTCCTTTGTATCCGCAGAAGTGCATTATAAGACATGAAGAATAGTAAGCCGGGGCTTAAACAAAAGCCCCGGCTTATTTTTTATTCTGCCAATTTGTAATACATGATGTGCATGTCTTCGTAATGGCCGTCCTTCACCTGAAAGCCCTTCGGGATAATGCCGGCTTCAATGAAGCCTACGCGCTCGTAGAGCCTTCTGGCGCCCTTGTTGGAATCCACCACACCGTTGAACTGCATCAGGCGGAAACCCCGTCTGCGGGCTTCCTCGAGGCCTCACGCACAAGCATTTCCCCCAGATGCTGCCCCCGCAGGTCTTTGCGCAGGAGATAGGTGGCGTTGGCGATGGAAGAGCAGCGGCCGGGGATATTCTGGCCCATCATATACATGCCCACGGGCGTATCAACCGGCATTTCCGCAAGGACGGCGGCATACTCTTCGGAAGCCAGGAAGCCTGCGAACATTTCCGGGGTGAAGGTTTCCGTAAAGGGGAAGGAGCCCCCTTCTTCTATGATTTCATTGAACACTTCCAGCATGGCCGGGGTGTCTTTTTCCTCAAATTTTCTGATTCTGTATTCCATTTGGTCAAATCCTCCGTATCTGTACTCCCTACTATAATCGATTTCCGGAAGATTGCAAGGAGTTTGGTCGGCTGCCGCAGGATTTGGCGGTTTTCCTTCCGTATGGAAAATGCTATAATGAAATAAGACAGTTTTGTCTGAAAAAATACCCGCAACAAGAGGAGGCCTTATGAACCAGGCGAACAGCGTTCCGGCGGCATATGCCGGCAATACCTATATTCTCTACCTGCAGGACAGATTCTTTGAAATATACAGGCAGGAATGCACCCACTGCTTTGCCGCGCCGGGCAGAAGCGAGCTGGGCGGAAACCATACGGACCACCAGAACGGCCATGTGCTGGCCTGCGCGGTGAACCTGTACATCCGGGCGGCGGCAGCGCGCAACGGTTCGGAATACGTATTTCTATATTCCGAAGACTACGGCATGACCCGCGTTTCCGTGCTGGAGCTTGAAAGCAGGGAAGAGGAGAAGAATACCACGGCTGCCCTCATGCGGGGCATCCTTTCCGCCTTCCGGGACCGGGGCGTACAGCTGTCCGGCCTGGATATCTATGTGAAATCAGAGGTGCCGGCGGGAAGCGGACTTTCTTCCTCCGCAGCCTTTGAGGTGCTTTTTGCGAAAATCGTGGATACCTTCTTCAATGAAGAAAGGCTGGAAGCACCTGTGCTGGCCCGCATCGGCCAGTATGCGGAAAATGTATATTTCGGCAAGCCCTGCGGCCTGATGGATCAGACAGCCTGTGCCGTGGGCGGCGCTGTGGGCATTGATTTCCTTCCGGAGGAACCGGTTATTGAGAAGACTGCACTGGATTTTTCTGCCTACGGCTACGGCCTGTGCATCATTGATTCCGGTGCCGGCCATGCGGATCTCACGGAGGAATATGCTGCCATCCCTGCGGAAATGCGGAACATAGCAGGCTTTTTCGAAAAGAAGGTCCTGGGAGAAGTAGAAGAGACGCAGTTCCTGGAGAAAATCGGAGAGCTGCGGGAACGCTTCGGCGACCGGGCCGTGCTGCGCGCCTACCATTTCTTTACGGAAGATAAAAGGGCTCGGGAGGAATTCCTGGCCGTTAAGGAAGGCAGATTTGCTGATTTCCTCCGTCTGGTGAAGGCATCCGGGGATTCTTCCTTCAAGAATCTGCAGAACATTGTGCCGGCCGGGAGCACCCTGCACCAGGAGATGGCCATCGCCCTGATGACGGCGGAGCATGCCCTTGCCGGAACCGGGGGCGTCTGCCGGGTACACGGCGGCGGTTTTGCCGGTACGATCCAGGCCTTTGTTCCCCTGGAAAGAATGGAGAGCTTCATCCGGCGTATGGAGACAGTGCTGGGCAGGGGCTGCTGTAAAATCCTGCAGGTGGAAAATGAAGGCGTCTGCGCGTATTCGCTTACGGGAAAGGAATAAGCCATGCTTATCGAAAACGGTCAGTTTATCATGCAGGGAAAAAGCATGGATGACCCGGAAAGAATAAAGAACCCCGAAGAGCTCATTGCCCTGGTGGACCGGGTCGGCTTCCTTCCCTTATTTGCCAATACGGTACCCGGCTTTTCCGTGGAGGACATGTCTTACCCGGGTTACTGGTGGTCGGGCGATCCCGAAAGAGATCCCTGGGAATGGCGGATAGCTGCCAGTGCTGCAGAAAGCCTGGTTTACGGCAAGTTTTTCGAGCGGAAGGCCGGTTTTATTTCCCGGAAATGGTTCCCTGTCTTTGCCAATTACCGCAGGGACGGCTATGATTTTGATGCCCGGTGGGACGACGGCCTCGCCAGCCGCAGGCAGAAGAAAATCATGGACGAAATGCCGGACGGAGAGACCCGGTTCTCCTACGAGATAAAGGAGCTGGCCGGGTTCGGAAAAGGCGGCGAAAAGAATTTCGAGGGAACCATCACGGATCTGCAGATGCAGGGGTATCTGATTGTACGGGATTTCCGGCAGAAAAAGCGGAAAAAGGACGGTAAGGGCTACGGCTGGCATATTTCCGTGTATTCCACCCCGGAGGCAAAGTGGGGCAGGGAGGAAATCGCCGCCGCCTACCGGGAGGAGCCGGCGGATTCCTTTGCCCGGATCCTGGACTTCCTGAAATCCCTGTACCCGGAAGCAGAAGAGAAGCAGCTGAAACAGATCATGAAAGGATTGCGTGCATGAGAAGCATTAAGAGTGTATTCAAAATCGGCAACGGACCCTCCAGTTCCCACACCGTAGGTCCCTACAATGCGGCAAAGCTTTTCCGCAGCATGTACCCGGATGCGGATGTCTACAGGGTTACCCTTTTCGGTTCCCTGGCCTTCACCGGAGAAGGCCACAGTACGAAAAAGGCGGTGCAGACCGGGCTTCCCGAGGCAGTTGTTTCCTTTGACAAAAGCGTCGGGCTGGACGATCTTCCCTTCCCCAATACCATGGAATTTACCGCGGAAAAGGCAGGAAAGGTCATCGGGAAAGCACGGATATTTTCCATCGGCGGCGGAAGCATCCAGGTGGAGGGAGAGGAGACCGGGGAGGACTGTATCTATCCCTACCGGAACTTTACGGAGATCCTGGATGTCTGCCGGGAAAGAAACCTTTCCCTGAAGGAATTTATCTATGAAACGGAAGGGGAAAGCCTGAAAGAGTACCTGGCGGAAATCTGGCATGCCATGGAGGAAGCGGTGGAACGCGGCCTGAAGGCGGAGGGCATCCTGCCCGGCGGCCTGGGCGTAAGCAGAAAGGCGAAAACCCTGTACGAAAAACGGTGCTACAACGAAAGCTCGGACGTGACCATGAACCGCCTGATCGCCTCCTATGCCTTTGCCGTAAGCGAAGAAAATGCTTCTGAAAATATTGTGGTCACCGCGCCTACCTGCGGAAGCTGCGGCGTGATACCGGGACTGTTTTACTATATGCAGCATGACCGGGGCTTTCCGGAAGGAGAAATCCTGGATGCTCTGGCAGTAGCCGGCCTTATCGGCAATGTTATCCGTACAAATGCCAGTATTTCCGGCGCGGAATGCGGCTGCCAGGCGGAAATCGGCAGTGCCTGCAGTATGGCGGCCGGCGCATTGGCCTCCCTTTACGGCTTATCCATCGATAAAATAGAATATGCGGCGGAAATCGCCATGGAGCACAATCTGGGCCTGACCTGCGACCCGGTCATGGGCCTGGTGCAGATTCCCTGTATCGAAAGAAATTCCGTAGCGGCGCTGCGGGCCTTAAGCTGCGTGAACCTTTCCAGGTTTCTTTCCGAGACCCGGAAGATCAGTTTCGACCAGGTGGTGGCCACCATGTACCAGACCGGCCGGGATATGGACAGCAAATACCGGGAAACCAGCCACGGCGGCCTGGCCATTATGTACCGGAATGATGAATTGGCTTAAAGAGAAGATTATATAAAGTTTTCGCTAAACAACAGTTTAACGAAAACATCTGTCCATTTTTCACCAAAACCACTCTCGATAAAGAAAAAACCCGGAATCCCGGGTTTTTCTTTTTGCTGTATTTACTGCTGTATTTACAGATGTGCGATAATTTCCTTTATGGCATCACGGAATCTGCCGGGATTAAAGAAATCCCCCATGTTGATCTTCAGATACTTTCCGTTTTTCAGGTTAACAACAAGATATTCCTTCTCGATGGATGCATCCGTGATATCCGTATACTGAAGCTGGGCGGCCATGACTTCCTTCTTGGCGGCTTTTACACCGGCATAAATCAGTCCGCCGATGGCCAGCTGCTTTACCTGTTCCTTTGTTCCCGGAATTCCCGCGTAATATAAGCCGTATTTTGTGACCACAAGGCCTGCACGGCCTAAAGCCAGTTTGCTCTTTTTTTCATCGAGATTCAGGGTAAGCATACCGATAACGTCGTCTGCCGTGGCTTTTCCGCCGCAGATAAACTTCAGGGTCTTTTCCATCAGCTTATCGGAAATAAAGGGTCTGAAGGATGCAATATACGTGTTCGGTGCCGCGTATTTGTTCTCTGCAGGCGTATTGATAAGATTCGCCAGGTTATCCTTCCAGAACTGTTCAATATCGAAGCCCTTTTCGGATGCGGTCTGTGAAGACACTTCCGGTTCGGGTTCCGGGATCCTTTCCGGTGCTTTGGCAAATACGGGAGGAACGACAGGCTCAGGGGCTTTGGCAGGTTCCGGCTCTTTGACCGGTTCCGGGGCTGCCGGTTCGGATACCGGGATATCCTCCATGGGTTCTTCGGGCACGGGGATTTCCGACGGTTCGCCTTCCAGCTCTGTATTTGTTAATTTATTCACAATTTCGGCAGGCGCATCCGTGAATCTTTTTTCTTCACGGTGCCTGTTGCGTTTTAACGGTGCTCCGCAGTTGTAACAGAATTTTTCATCTTCTTCGACATTTGCGCCACAGTTCGAACAAAACATGGATTATTCTCCTTTTTTCGTTTCTTATTCTTATAAAACCGGAAATACCGGCAAAGAATCCGTGTATTTATGTTTCTATCATACCATGAAAAACTCAAATTAAAAACAATTTCTTTTGTTTCTTGCGCTTCTGTGCGGGATAAGCTATACTCTTCCGGTGAAGAATCCGATAAGGAGGACATATTAAGGATGAAAACCTACGAGCTTGTATTTGAGGAAAAACAGCCCACCTGCGGCGGCAAATCCCCCGTCAACACCAGCATCAGCATGGTGACCATCGAGGATCCCCTGGAATACGTCAAGGCGAAGGAGCCCGGCGCAGAATGCACCATGACCACGGAGGGCGATACCATTATTATCGAGGTAAAACGCGTCCGCGACATGTGGGCAAGATATGAATTTACCGAGGATTGATGCATTGACATGAAAAAAGAGCCGAAAGGCTCTTTTTTTGCGGAATCGATTACTGCATTTTAACGGTATATACTTCACCGTTTCTCTGCATATGCTTCCAGATATCCTTAATCGGCGTGTATTCCAGCTGGGCAATCAGCGCGCAGTTCATGCAGCCGTGGCCGGCAATCAGGATGTTTTTTCCCTCTCTGTGCAGGGGCATGAGCACTTCTCTGATAAATTCCCCCGTGCGGAAATACAGCTCGGCAAAGGATTCCCCGCCCTTTGGCGTCTGATAGGCCTCCGGATGATGGTAGAAGCCGGTATCGACAAATTCACCGATGGCAGCCTGGCCGTCATAGACGCCAAAGTCCATTTCCGAGAGGCGTTCGTCCGGGATAATCGGAATATTTCTTCCCTCCAGGAAAAGCTCGGCCGTTTCCTTTGCCCGGATAAGGGGGGAACAATAACAGATATCCACCGGCAGATCGGCGTATTTCTCATGGGCTTTACGGGCATCCTCTCTCCCATTCTCATTTAAGGGAATGTCCGCCTTTCCCTGCATCAGCTGCCGTTCATTCCATTCGGTTTTACCGTGTCTGATAACATATATCATAATGATTCCTCTTTCTGTATTTCAATCAGTTGTTCTCTGTATTGTCCTCCGGCAGTTCTTCCGTATTATAAATCTTCGCCACATGCTTTGCATTGCCGCCGATGACGAAAACAGCTGCGGCCGCATTCATCATCATGAAGATGAAAAGCACCAGACGCACGTCCAGCACAAGGGTCAGCGCGCCGGCCAGCAGCTCGGAGAAAAAGCTTCCTGTGGTGTTGAGCATATTGAAGGTTCCGTTAAAGCGGCCCTTGCGTTCATCGGGCACGTACCGCTGGGTGGCGGATACCCGGATGGTATAGCTGGTTACGCCCAGGATACCGTTGAAAAAGCACATGATCATCATCATGGGAATATTTCCCACGTAGAGGTAGAAGCCCTCCAGCAGGCAGGTAGCGATATATACGGTAAGAGCGATTTTGAACTTGTGCCTGGCGGGAAGCTTGATCCTGTACTGGATGATACCGCCGATTGCCCGGCCTACGATGGCCATGCCCCAGACCAGCATGTAGATGTATTCTCCGTTGGGATAGGCGCCGCGGAAATACGGCAAAGTAATGACCGTGGAGGCGCCCATGGCCAGGGCGGAAAAGGTAAAATAAATCACAATGGCCAGCAGGCCTTTCTCGGACCAGAGATAGCGGAAGCCTTCTTTGATATCCGTCAGGAAACGCCTGCCGTAAAGGACTTTCTCTCCTGCTTCTTCACTGCTCTTCTGCTTTTCTATATATTTCTCATCTGTCCGAATCTGCGTCTCCATAATCGCCGCAATAAGAAAGCTTACTGCATTAATCCAGAAGATTGGCACAATGCCTATCAGATTGTAAAGAAATGCGGAGACCGGCACCATAACCGTTGAAACCGTCTCCAGAATGCTTGCCACGGAATAGGCCTTCTGGAAATTCCCTTCTGTGATAAGCAGCGGATAAAAGCTTTCATAAGCCACCATATAAATGCTTTCGATGGATCCCAGGAGGAAGCACATCACGGCCATAATAATGAAATTAAACCAGCCGTTGCTGAGCATCACCGCCATCAGACAATAGATTACCGCTGAAAGGAAGTCCAGCATATAAATGGCCTTTTTCCGGGAAAATCTGTCCAGGATAGCGCCGGAAACAATAGGCATGAAAATCTGAGGCAGCGTAAACACCGCTATATAAATGGCATAATACAGCGATGATTGTGTATAATCCAGCACCAGAAGACTCATGGCGAAGCCGGCCAGATAGCTGCCCAGCATGGACACAACACTGCCCCAGGTTATAATCTTGAAATCCCTCGTCCAGAGGGTATTTGTACTCTTTTGGGTTTCTTTCTCCTTGTTCATAGCCTGCTTATTGTGGCACAGATGGGAGGGGTTGTCAACTCAGTCACACCCCAACAAGACAGAATACACAAAAAGCAGAAATAAAGATTGTTGATTATTCTTTCTACTCTTCTGTTGACAGGCTTAATAGAGAAATATATTATAAAGATGTAAATATTATCGAGTATCGATATCAGGTGTCGATATTCAGAAAGGATACCGGTTTATGAATAGAAAATACAAGTATGTTCCTTTGTATTTCAACTATACCAGAAGCGATGATTTTGCTGCATTTCTTTCCAACATGGCTAAAAAAGGCTGGAAACTGGTTTCCTTAAGCTCGATTATGAAATTTGAACGAACTGAAGCTGCAGACGAAGTATACGATGTACAGGTGTTTCTGCAAAACGGCGATCTTGACTATTATCCAAACCAGTATACGGAAGAATTTGCCGATTACTGTCTCGCGGCCGGATGGGAATTGGTTGGTGCATTTGGAAAATGGACCGTTTTCCGCCAAATAAAGCCTGATGCACTCCCAATCTTCTCAAACACGGAACGCATCCAGGATATCTGCCGTATTGAAAGAAAACAGCATTTAACAACGCTGATAAATTATTGTATTCTTTTTGTTTTACACCTTGTCATTGCAGGAATGCAATTACGGCAGTGGCATTTTCCATGGTTCTACGGTCTGGTGGTTTTAGATGGTATTGTTATCATTTATGATATTGTTTATTTATTATTACTTTCCCACTGGAAAAAAGAAAAAGAACGGGAATTAGTAGAAAAGGGAACTGCTATTTTCGGAAACGGCAACAGTAAACCAGGTTTTTTATCTCTCACAAGAATCATTTTATTCGTACTGCTGATTACTACAACAATCATTATTTTGATGCAGATTAAGAATAAAATATTATAATCAAAAATTCATAACAGGAATGATTATAGATGGCCAGAGAACAGTTTCAAACGCTTACGGAACCGATGTTTTATATTTTACTCGCCCTGCGGGAGGAATGCTGCGGGGTGGATATTATGGAGAAGGTTTCTCTTCTCTCCCACGGCCGGGTGCGTATCGGACCCGGAACTCTATATACCATGCTTCAGAAATTCGAAACAAATAAAGTCATCAGCCAGACTCGGTTTGCCGGACGGCAGAAATGGTATATTGTTACCGATACCGGCAGGAAAATGCTGAAGGAAGAGGTTGAAAGACTCAGGATTATGCTTCGTGATGCAGGAGAAGAATAATAATGATAGTAAAGCCGGAAAGGTTTTATTATAAAACACTATAATGCTCAACAGAAAGGAGAAAAATAATATGACGAAAAAAGCAACAACAATAGTTATTATTATACTTACTCTTCTGGCCATATGTGCATTAATTGGATTTAAAAATCTCAACCCGGCAACGGTATTTCTTCATAATGATTCAGATATGAAGATAGAAGAAGTTGAAATAAATACCACTACCGACATCCAGGGAACTTTGATTAATAATGGATATTTTACAATTACAATACCGGACAGCTGGACATACAGTGACTGGCGTGATGATATGACAAATCCGAAAAAGAACCTGGAAATAGCAGATGAAAATAAGGATGCTTATTTATCAGAGTATCATGGTGCCCGTGCAGCCAGAGATGGAGTTCGTGATTATCTTAATTCCAACACGAGAAATCCTGCTATGGTATCTTTCAATTTCCGTCCGTCAAACATACGCAACGTCAATACACTTCGAAGAGAACTTCAGCCCTGCGAAGATGTCAGCATCTCAGTCAACGGGCGGGTCTGGACAGGCTTTCATGGCTTGGATAAAATCAATGCTTACAGGTGTTGTCTGGAATCTGCAGATGAAGATGGTTGGATCTTAGAAGTATCCATAAGTAAGGAAAGAAGCCAGACATTCTCGCTGGAAGATGAGGGCTTGCTGATCATGCTTTCCAGTATGCATCACATATCGCCCGATTAACAGAAGGTGACAGAGGGACGGTTCTTTTGTCATCTTTCTGAACCAGAAAGATGACAAAAGAACCGTCCCTCTGTCACAATTATATTCTCACAGATACAATATAGTCTGTATTTTCCGGTGCTTTAATGCCAGGTTCGGCTTCGAGGACTTCCGCCTGAAGGCCGGCTTCTTCCGCGCCGGAAACGAAATGACACAGCGCGATACCGACGTCGATCCTTTGCAGGTCGCCGGCTGCATCACTCACATAACCTTTGTCCTTCTTTTCATAGAAATGGTACATGCCGTCTTTGCGGACAATACGCCAGGGCTGTTTGTTGACGGCTGAGGGTGCCCATCGTACCATTTCCAGGAGGTCATATACAGGGTCGTCTTCAGAAACCTGCAGCGGATTGCCGAAGGAATCTTCGAAAAAGAGGTCTTCCATGGACATACGGCTGTCAGCTTTGACGCCTTTGCGCATCAGACTTTCTCTTATGGCTTTCTTCTTGGCCGGATACCCCAGAGGTGTCATGCAGGGCATACGGAAACCCTCGGAAAGGCCGCAGGCCTGTTCAAAGTCTTTTCGGTTCATGGTTCCGCCGATCCAGACGGTACCTATTCCCATTGACCAGGCGTAAAGCACCAGCTTCTCAAAGGAATACCCAAAGGCTTCATCCGCTTTGGGAACCTTTGGAACGATTCCTGCAGCATAGAGCTTCTCTCCCACCAGTACCGGACTGGAGAGATTATGTTCCTTTGCATCCAGAAGGACAAAGGATACAGGTACGCCGAAGGGGTTGGGAATCTCCCGGATATAAGCTTCTATCTTCTCCCTGTCTTCAGCCGTCAGTTCTCGGCCATCGTAGGTACGGACACTCTTTCTGGTTAAGATTAAATCCTTTAAAGACATTTTCGTTCTCTCCTGCAGCTTAAATACCGTTTCTGTTATTAAATCATATTCTCCGTCCGGCTGATGAGGTCTTCCTGCTGATCGTGGGTCAGTTCCACAAAATAAGCGGAATAGCCGGCGATGCGCACCACAAGGTTTTTGTACCCGTCCGGATCATCCTGGGCTGCCCTTAAGGTCTCCGTGGAAACAATGTTGTACTGGGTCTCCATGCCGCCGGCTGCCATATAGGCCTTCGTCATATCCCGCAGCTTGGCCAGGCCGTCCTCCCTTGCCACTGCTGACGGGTGTATACGGATATTCAGCGCAATGCCGTCCATAAAGCGGCTGTGGTCGTAACAGCAGGAACTTTCCAGAACCGCGGTCGGACCATTCTTATCTCTGCCCTGAGCCGGGCTTGTGGCATCGGCAATCGGCTCTCCTGTCCTTCTGCCGTCGGGGGTGGCAAAGGTATCGTATCCCTGGGCGATATGGTCGGAAGCACCATAGAGGCCGGCCTTGAACTTCGTATACAGGTTGCCGGAGCACTGTTCGCAGGTCCAGTAGTAGGTATCGATGGCGTATTTCATGAACCGGTCGGCATAGGGGTCGTTGTTGCCGAAATGGGGAACGTCCCTTAAGATCTGCTGCCGCAGCTCCTCATACCCCTCCCAGTTGGCCATGTAGGCGTCGTACAGCTGCCTTGTGGTAATCAGCTTTTTGTCAAAGCACATATATTCGATGGTGGACAGACAGTCGGCAATGGTGGCAAAGCCGGTGCCGGTACCGCCGTGGGAATTGTACTTCGCGCCGCCCCAGGCACAGTCCAGGCCGGACTCCATGCAGCCGTCCACGGAAATGGAAATCGCCGGAACCGTCACATAGAATTCGGACAGGTATTCACCCCAGTTGTTGATGGTGACCGAGGCCTTCAGGAAATACAGGGAAAGCTTCTTCCAGGCTTCCTTCACCTCCTCAATATCCTTCATGTCATACAGATAACCGGTGTGAATGCTGCACTGCTCACCGTTGAAGGGATTTTTGCCGTCGTTCATGGCCGTTACGAAAATGGCACTGTATAAGAGGGAGCAATAGGGCGGGGTGATGCCGGAGGGACAGGGATAATCGTTGCCGGAGCCGGTGATTTCCTGGCAGCCGATGACAGCATAATCCCGGGCATCCTCCAGGGTGAAGTTAAGCTCCTTCATCAGTCCGGGGACAATCACCTCGTCATTCTGGATCAGCGGCAGTCCGCCCACGATGGTCGCCGCGGAAAGCGCCGCATCCCAGAGTTCATCCTCCGTATCCGCATTCACCCGTAAGGAAATGGTCGGATCATGCAGGGAAAGCCTTGCCAGGGTTTCCAGTACCATGTAGGTGACGGGATTGGACGCATACAAACCCGTGTGCGGGTCGACGCCGCCGATGGTGGTATGCTGGTAGGTATTGCCCACGCCGACGGTCTTCATGACATTGACCGGCTGTACAGAATAAAAAGCATTGGTTTTCAGGAAGAAAATATCCGTAAGCTCCTGGGCAAATTCTTCCGTAATTCTTCCCTCTTTTAAATCCCTTTCCAGATAGGGCCAGGTATACTGGTCAAAACGGCCGAAGGAAATACAGGGCGTATTGGATTCCAGCAGAATGAGTTCTTTGTAGAGAATGGTCAGCTGCAGGGCCTGCCAGTAGGTCTTCGCAGGATTTTCCGCAATCCAGGCCAGGTTTTCCGCCATGGTGACAAGCTCTGCTTTCCGTTTCTCATCGGTACACGCTTCCGCTTTTTCGGAAGCCGCTTCTGCATATCTCTTAATCAGGATCATTGCCGCTTCACAGGTATCCACCACAGCCGTGTAGAAAAGATATTTGCGCATATCGTGGCCCATGATGTCGTTCCTGTGGGCATCCACGAAGGCCTTGGCCTGGTCCCTGATGGCTTTAAAGCCCCTGGAGAGAATCTTCCGGTAGCCGGGGGTTAAGTGCCCGGCCTGGTACATCATGATGGGCTGGTGGATGCTCTTGTTGGCGGATACATCCATGCGGCAGAATTCCTCGTAGCCTTCCGGATACCAGGCATTGGCCACGTCGGTGATCTTCCTTCCCTGCCACCAGGCGTCGATTTCCTTTAAGGTTTCCACATCCTCCTTCGCTACAACAATCGGAATATCCGCATCCTCCGGATTGTGGTAATACCCGTCTTCCTTCAGCTCATATCTCCCCGCGGCGATTTCTCCTAAAATCCAGCCGCCGCCGGACCATTCGGGGTAGACCAGGTTCGCGCAGAAGCCGGCTGCCTGGTTTGCGCAGATAAGCTCGTCGTCCTCCACCAGGGCGGTATGGTTTTCACAGATGTATCTGAGCGCCCTGGACCTGGCAATGACCGGGACCATGTGCTCATGCTTTTTGTAGAAATCCGTTATGTTCACGGCCCGTTCCGTATCGATGCGGATTACCCGATCCCTGATCCGGGTATGAAAACGTTCTGTTCTTTCGGTTACTTCTCTCCACTGTCGCATCATTGTTCCTCCTTGAAATGTTTTTTTGATTACAAAAATATTGCAAACGTGTTAAATAGCTTCCGATTTACAGGACGGCTTTACGAAAATGAAATATTTCCGTAAAAGGTCCCGCCGGAAAGCTTCCGCGGCGAATCCGGTTATTATAATCCCGGTCAAAGACAATGGGGGTTCCGTCCGGGTTCTCGTACCGCTGCTCCGGCTCAAAGGCCATGCCTAAAAGCTCTGTGGAAAGCAGCCGGGCGTTGCAGGGCAGGTGGTCCATAAGGTCCGTTTCCAGAATCCATTCTCCGTCCTCTTCGTTTAGGGAAAGGCGGACAGGCGCTTCACAGACGGTACTCTTCTCTTCCTTTTCATAGGGCCTTGCACCGTTAAAGTATACGTTTCCGCCGATCCAGACCGGCAGGTGATCGTAATATTTGTTGGTGTTCCCGGCGGCGCCCATGCCCACATAACCCTCAAACTGCTTATCCCATTCGCCAAAGGTGGGGAAGCCGTCATAAACGCAGGTGCCGGCCACCGTATTGAAATCGTCCCACTGGTGTCCGGAAGGCTGCGCGCCTGTGCGCCTGCTGTAGTCCGCGTAAAGCTGGTCAATCTGCGGCTGGATAAAGATATTGTTGTAAATCCGGCAGTCGCCGTGAAGAATGGTCATAAAGCCCTCCACGCAGGTACCGTGGGGCGTGTGGTAAGGAGTATACCGGACAGAGGGCAGCCCCACCGCGCCGTTGTTGGTTCCCGTACCCACCCCGACGATGGTGCCGGCCACCAGGTTGTGTACCAGGGCCACACCCTGGGTTTCAAGCTTCAGGGCCCGCATGGAAAGAAGAATATTGTTGTCTATCAAAGTCGGACCGTGGGAAACCTCCACGAAGATATCCTCACCGATACCGATGGCCGCTCCGGCCAGCTCTTCGTCGGTCAGGCCGGGCAGATGGGTGAGGTGGCAGTTATCGTGGAGCAGGTTACCGGTCACCCGGGTGCCTTGGGCCTGCCAGTCCAGCCACATGCCCCTGGTGCAGTGATGGATATGGTTGTTCCGGAAGGTTACGTCGATGGCGGCATGCATCTTGATGCCGCCGATTTCCGCGCCGCCGATGTTCTTCTTATGGTTGATATGGTGAATATGGTTCTCTTCTATCAGAGAAAATACGCCGCCCAGGTGGCCGACGATACCTGTCTGGCCGCAGTCATGGATGTGGCAGCGGCGGATGACGTGGGAACCGATATGCTCTTTGTCCCAGCCCTCGGCAGCAGCCCGGCAGATGGCGTCCCTTTCATTCTGGGTACCGTCCTTGTATTTCCATTTCAGCCACTTGTTGTCGTTGGCCGGCTGGAGATATTTGCCTAAAGAGATGCCGGAGCATTTGGATTCATAGATTTCACAGTCTTCGATTATCCAGCCTTTTGCCCAGTGTGGGCCGATCATGCCGTCCTGATAGGCAGTGGGCGGGGCCCACTGGGTCGCGGCTTCCCGGACGGTAAAGCCGGAAAGGGTGATATAATCAATGCCGTTTTCCTCCGGCATGAAGCAGTTCTGCCTTACGGAGATTTCCACGTCCTCCGTATTCGGGTCAAGCCCCTGAAAATTCGCAGTGATAACAGTCCTGCCCTCTTCCTGCCTGGCAAACCAGGTATAGAGGGAGAAATCCGGCTCCAGGGATTTTTCCAGCCGGACCGGGTTCAGTACCTTTTCAGGAGATTCGGCTTCATACATGGATTTATGGTTCAGATAGACCTCACCCCTGTGGGCAAAGCCGGGCAGCAGCCAGTCACCGGAAAGCTTTTCTGCAAAGGGATTGTTTCCGCAGAACAGGGCATTGTCCACACAGAGTCTCCACACCGTACTGCCGATGTTTTCCCAGTCCTTTGCCTCTGCCGCGCCGGTAATAACCGCAGCCAGGGGCTCAAGGGAACGGTAAATTATCCGCGCATCCGCCCTGCCGGCATGCCTGGGTTTGACCTGCTCCCGGTAAATGCCGGGAAGAACCAGGATTTCATCCCCGGGAAGGGCAATGTCCGCTGCCTGCTGAATCCTGCGGAAGGGATACTGTTTCGAACCGTCGCCGAAGGTAGGTGAAGAAGCATCTACATAATAAATCATGGCCATTCTCCTTTCTTTTCAGCTATATTATAAACGCTTGCCTTTGCGCTGTACAGAAAAAACAAAGCAGCCCGAAGGCTGCTTTAAGATTTTTCAGTTCAGTACATAATCCTTCATCATCCGGGAAAACCAGTACATGATTTTCGCGGTCAGCCCCCAGATGGTCCGCTCCCCGTAATAGTAAAAGAGGGTTTCCTCATTGAAGACCTTCCAGCCGTATCTTTTCCCGCCGTGAATCTTGTCAAAGGGGAAATCCGGGGGCATTTCCACATGCCGGGTAACCGTATAACGGTCCGGATCGTTTTCCAGGAAGAATTCCAAGGGAACGGTGAAGGTTTCCGCCACCTCCTCCGGGTCAAAACCGCCCCTGTAACCGGTAAGGATGCCCATCATCGTGTGGATCATTACGTTGCCGGGCATCATGATGTCCGCCGGGCCCAGAAGGGTAAGCTGGCCGTCGGAAAGCAAAAGCTCCTCCTTGGCCTCCCGCAGCGCGGTCTCCTCCCAGGATTCGCCCTTTTCCTGCCTGCCGCCGGGCAGGCACACGTCCCCGGGCTGCATGACCGTCTCGGAACGGACTTCAAAGAGAATATCCCAGCCGCCGTCCGCTCTTTTTATAAAGGGGATGGTGACAACGGCGTGCCTGGCCTCGCCCAGGCCGATGTATTTGGGTGTATAGTTTTTCAGCTTTTCAAAATCTATGGTCATGTATCTTTCTCCGTGGGGCTGTTTTTCAGGAAAAACTTTTGTCAGGGAAAGGCTTTTTTTCTTTCCTGCAATCTATTATAATTGCACATATATGTTTTTTCAATGAGAGGTTTGCCATGAAACTGCAGCAGATGATGAGTCTGGTGCGCAAGGCACTGGATGAATTTCATATGATTGAAGAGGGAGACCGAATCGCCGTGGGTATCTCCGGCGGAAAAGACTCCCTGACGCTTTTAAAGGCCTTATGCGGCATTCAGCGCTTCTACCCGAAAAAGTATACGCTTACGGCGGTTTCGGTCAATCTGGGCTTTCCTGAGGCCGATTACAGCCATGTGCGCGCTTTCTGCGAGAAATTAGGAGTTGAATACCTCCAGGTGGATACCCAGATCGGGGAAATTGTCTTTGACGTGCGCAAGGAGGACAACCCCTGTTCATTGTGCGCGAAGATGCGAAAAGGGGCTTTGAATGAAGCCGTCAAAAAGGCGGGCTGCAACAAGGTGGCCTACGGCCATCACAAGGATGATGTGGTGGAAACCATGCTGCTCTCTCTCATCTATGAGGGAAGGTTTTCCAGCTTTTCTCCCGTAACCTACCTGGACAGGATGGATCTGACGGTTATCCGGCCCATGATCTATGTACGGGAAGCGGATGTCATCGGCTTTAAAAACCTCTATCAGCTTCCCGTATTCAAAAATCCCTGTCCCGCGGACGGCAACACCCGCCGGGAATATGCGCATAATCTCCTGAAAGCCATCGATGCCGAAGCCCCGGGAGTCAGGGAACGGATGTTCTCCGCCATCCTGAACGGGGACCTTAAAGGCTGGAGGGAACGGGTTCCCCACAAAAGATAAGGTTAAAACAGCGACAGCTGCTTCAGGATGAATATCATCAGGAAAATGGTAATCAGGGAAAACAGCGTGGTGAAGACCACGATTTCCGAAGCCAGCTCCGCGTCTCCGCCCATCTCCGCAGCCATCGAATAAGAGGAAACCGCTGTGGGGGCGGCAAACATGATAAATACGGGAATGAGATATTCATTCCGGAAGCCAAAGGCCGCCGCAGCCGCCACAACACCCGCCGGCACCGCCACCAGCTTGACAATAAGGGTGGGGATAAGGGTGCGGACATTGGCGGATACCTTCGAAAAGGCAAAGCCGCCGCCCATCACCATCAGGGACAGGGGCGTGGCTATCCCGCCTACGCTTCCCACCGCCTTATCCACCGCAGCAGGCAGGGTAAGGCTGGAGACGGACACAAGAATACCCGCCGCACAGGCGATGATGAGGGGATTGGTGACAATCCCCTTTAAGATTTTCTTCAGGCCCGGCTTCCCACCCCGGAAGGCTTCCAGGCAGATAACCGCAAGCACATTGAAGACCGGCGTACCGATGCCCACCAGCAGCGCCGTGGGTCCTACCATGGCTTCTCCCACAAGGGAAGTGGCCAGGGGCAGGCCGTAGAGGGCCAGATTGCTGCGGTAGATACCCTGGATCACCACGCTCCTTCTCGGGTTCTCCGTTATCAGGCGGGGAACAATCAGCATGAGGAGAATGAAAAGAGCAATGAGGGCCGTAAGGGCAAAAAGCACCAGCGGGCCGTTAAAATCGGTCTTCAGGTCCGTTCTGGCCGTACTCCTGAACAGGGAAAAGGGAAGAAATACCCGAAAGCAGATCCGGTTCAGCTTCGCCAGAACGGGTTCGTCAAAAAGCCGGATCCTTCGAAGTATCCAGCCCAGGACAAGATAGATAAACAGCGGAAGCACCGCATTCACAGAAATCAGCAGATTGTTTAACATAGCTCGAATGAAGAAAGCTTACCGGCTGCTGCCGGCAAGCTGTTCCTTTAAGGATCTCCTTGCCTTCTTCCTGGTGATTTCCATGATCCCCAGCTTTGTAATATCCACCGCTTCGGTCTTCACCGGGTCATCGGCAAAGGCCGCCTGCATCATTTCCAGCAGCTCCTTTTCCTGCTCACCCTTTTTCATATTGATGAAATCCACAAGAATGGTTCCGGAAAGATTGCGCAGCCGTATCTGCCGGGCAATTTCCTTCGCTGCCTCCAGGTTGACCTTGTAAAAAAGGTCCCTGTCCGCGGTTTTCTTTACGATTTTCCCCGTATTCACGTCTATGGATACGAAGGCTTCGGTCTGCTCGATGACAATGCAGGCGCCGGAGGGCAGCCATACACGGTTGGAAATACAGTGATCCAGCAGCGTGGAAAGTTTGTGCAGCCGGAAAAGCTCCACCATCCTGTCGCTGTAGAATTCCAGCTTCGGCAGGATATCCGGCGCATTGTCCGCCAGGTAGAGCCGGAGCTCGTCGTACACGTCCGTATCATCGGTAACGATGCGGACGATGTTTTCGTTTTTCACCCGGTCAAGGATTTCCAGCCAGGCGCTTTTTCTTTTATACAGGCAGGTGCCCCAGGGCCGGGATACGCCGATACGGGTGATGTATTCCATCCTCTCCGTCTGGATACGGATATCCTCTGCCAGCTCTTCCGCAGAAACGCCTGCCGCGGAGGTGCGGATAACGTAGGCGAAATTCTCCGAAAGACCGCAGTCATCGAGAATTTCCTTTATGGCCTTTTTCTGCGCCGCAGTCAGCTTCCGGGAATAAAATACGCCTGCTGGGCCGGACTGCACCAGCACGTGCTTTCCCTTTATCGACAAGGTGCCGGTCAGGGCCGTACGCTTGGTTTTAACCGCATCCGAATACACCTGGACGAGCAACTCGCTGCCCGCCCGGATCTGTCCGTCTTTGCCCGCATATTTAAGCACCGCATGCTCTGACCGGGCAAAGGACAGGTAGCCGGGTTCCTCGCCGGAAAACTTCACGAACCACCCTTCCGTGGCGGCAGACACATTCTCCACATGGCCCACGTAGATATTATCCAGTCTGCTCTCCTGCCCGACGTAGCTGATGTCGATTTCCACCGGGCGCTGGTCCCTTGCAAGAACGGTTACCCTGGCCTTTTCGCCTTTGATTTCCATATTTGCAACGATGAGTCTGGTCTCCAACTTTTCAGAATTCCTCCCCGAGTGAAGACAGAGGCACAAAGGCGTCCCGGGTTCCGGCATAGAGATCAATGCGGTGAACGGCACTGATCCGGGGCAGATCCTCCCTTTTCGCATAATCGCACAGGGAGGACCAGACCAGCTCCGGCTTCAGGTGATGCACGCTTCCCGCGGAAAGCAGCAGGTACAGCCTGTTGTCCGGCTGCAGGCGCAGCTCGTATATCCAGGGCCTGATGTCCGTCAGTTCCTCATGTCTTTTTGTTTTTTTCACGATTTCCACTGCAGCCTGGGCAAGAAAACCGTCGATGATTTCATTAAAATCAGCCGGCAGGGGTCCGTCAAACCCCAGAAGATAATCCGAAGCAGCTACCACGGACATGCATTTGGCTGCCTTTTCCTCCGGCACCCGGCAGACGCTTAAGATCTGAAAGCCCTCCGCCTGGGTGGCGTTCATTTTTGCAAGCAGCTTTTCGGCATGCGGGGCGGAATTTACATCCAGGTCAAAGTATTCCCCGTCACTGGTCATGCCTACGCCTAAAGGAAGGGCGAAGGACATAATCATATGGGGAGAAAAGCCGCCGGAAAAGGCCACGTCCACCTCGCAGCGGCGCATGACCTTCTGGAAATAACGCATCACGTCCAGATGGCTGACGTATTTCAATAAACCGTTTTTGGAAAATTTAAACCGCAGTCTCATAGCATACTCCGCAGCCGTATTTTTTTGCCCCGCAGCCCTGACAGGCCTCGCGGCAGTTGGGGGTAACGACGCCTTCCTTTGCCTTCTGCCATTCCCTTTTCAGAAAGCTTTTGGTTACGCCCACGTCGATGAAATCCCAGGGCAGCAGCTCGCTTAAGTCCCTGTCCCGGAAAACGTAGAAGCCGGGGTCCGTGCCGCAGGAAGTAAAGGCATTCTCCCAGGCATCCTGCCGGAAGGTTTCGCCCCAGGCATCAAACATGGCGCCGTTTTTATAGGCAGCTTCGATGACGGCTGCCAGTCTCCTGTCGCCCCGGGCCAGAACACCCTCCAGCACGGAGACATAGGCCTCGTGGTATTTATACCGGATGCTTTTCTGGTTCCGCATGGAGCGGATTTCCGATTTCACCATATAGGCCTTCTTCAGGAAGGTTTCCGCATCGTTCATCGGCGCCCACTGGAAGGGGGTAAAGGGCTTTGGTACAAAGAAAGAAGTGCTGACGGTGATTTCGCATTTGCCGTTTCTCTTCTCCTTCGGTATATCGTAAAAGGCCCTGGCTATCTTTTCGCTTAAGTGGGTGATACCCTTAATGTCCTCTTCCTCCTCCAGGGGAAGGCCCAGCATGAAATACAGCTTCACCTTGTTCCAGCCGCCGGCAAAGGCTTCCGAAGCGCCGGAGAGAATCTCCTCCTCCGTCAGGCCCTTGTTGATGATGTCCCGCATCCGCTGGCTGCCGGCCTCCGGTGCAAAGGTAAGGGAGGATTTCTTGACGTCCTGCACCTTGTTCATCACGTCCAGGGAAAAGGCGTCTATACGCAGGGAAGGCAGGGAAATATTGATGCCCCGCTCCGGACAGACCTCCATCAGCCGGCCTAAAAGGTCCGGCAGAGCGTCGTAATCGCTGGAGGACAGGGAGCTTAGGGAAATCTCCTCATAGCCTGTATTCTTTATAAGCTCGTCCGCCAGGGCGCTTACCCGGGCGAGGGGCTTTTCCCGTAAGGGCCGGTAGACAAAGCCTGCCTGGCAGAACCGGCAGCCTCTTATGCAGCCCCGCTGAATTTCCAGGACGATTCGGTCCTGGGTTGCTTTTGCAAAGGGAATGACGGGCTTTTCCGGATAATAGCTTTCGGCAAAATCCGTCACCAGGGTTTTGGACACAGTGTCAGGCACTTCGTCCTTGGACACAGTGCCAGGCACTTCGTCCTTCAGGGGAGAAAAGGAAGCCAGGGTACCGTCGTCATTGTACGTCGCTTCATACAGGGAAGGCACATAGATGCCGGGAATCTGCGCCGCGCGCAGCAGAAAAGCCTCCCGGGAAAGGCCTTCTTTTCTGGCTTCTTTGTACACGTCAAAAAGCCTGCGGTAGCTGATTTCCCCTTCTCCCAGGTAAAACAGGTCGAAGAACTCAGCCACAGGCTCCGGGTTGCAGGTGCATAAGCCCCCGCCGATGACCAGGGGATTGTCCCAGGTCCGGTCCTTCGCATGCAGGGGAATATGGCTTAGGTCCAGAAGCTGCAGGATATTGGTGTAGGCCATCTCGTAGGACAGGGAAATGCCCAGGAAGTCAAAATCCTTCACCGGTTTCTGGGATTCCAGGGCAAAAAGCGGGATATCCTTTTCCCGTAAGATCCGGTCCAGGTCCGTCCAGGGTGAGAACACCCTTTCGCAGGCAATGTCCTCCCAGGCATTGAACATGCCGTAAAGGATCTGCAGGCCGAGGTTGGACATGCCAATCTCATAAATATCCGGAAAAGCCAGGCAGAAGCGCACTTCCGCCTGGTCCTTCATTACGGCGTTAAATTCGCCGCCGATATATCGTTCCGGTTTTTCCACGGACATGAGTATTTCGTGGGATAAAGCCGATTCTCGCATAAATAATTTTACCGCCGGGAAAGCTCTGTGGTGATTTCTTCCCAGCTTACCTCCTTTTCGGACATCAGTACGCTTACATGGTACAGCAAATCCGAAATTTCGTAAATCAGTTCCTGCCGGTCGGGGTTCTTGGCGGCGATAATCACCTCCGCGCTTTCCTCTCCCACCTTCTTCAGAATTTTGTCCAGCCCCTTGTCAAACAGGTAGTTGGTATAGGAGCCTTCCTTCGGATGAAGCTTCCTGTCCTCGATGACGTCCATCAGCTCCGCAAGCACCGTGCCGGGGTTTTTCCGAAGGCTGGTATCCTTGAGGATTTCCTTGAAGAAGCAGCTCCTGCTGCCGGTATGGCAGGCGGCGCCTATCTGGCGCACTTTGGCCAGAAGGGTATCGTTGTCGCAGTCCAGGGAAAGGGCCTTCACATACTGGAAATGTCCGCTGGTCTCTCCCTTTACCCACAGGGCCTTCCGGCTTCTGGAATAATAGGTCATTTTCCCGGTTTTCAGGGTAAGGCTGAAGGATTCCTCGTTCATCCAGGCCATCATCAGCACCTGTCCGGTCCGGAAGTCCGTCACGATACAGGGAATCAGTCCGGCCTCGTTCACCGTAAAATCGGAAAAGGCAATTGGGCTTTCAAAGACGTTTACGTCCACGCCCTCGCTTTTAAGCCTCTGCTTTACCTCCATCACGTCGATGCCGGTAAGGAGCGGTCCGGTCAGGCCGGCCAGATTCTCCTCCTTCAGGAAATTGTAGCTGTTTTCCGTAATGCCGTAGAAGACAACCGGCACCCTGCCGTCCTCCAGCGCGGGTTTTATGGTTTCTCCGTTGGCCAGAAGCATGCTGAAGGCGCCGGGCAGCTTTTCCTTCACCGCCGCATAGCTTTCAAAGCTGTCCGGACAGGCGATCAGCCGGTCGGCGCCGAAACGCTCCGTCACCTCCGTGAACAGGGCTTCCGGGGTTTCCGGGTCAATGACAAATACGGCCCGGGCACAGCCGGCGTAGAGAATTTTCTTGATATCCTCCAGCCTGTCGGAACGCACTGAGGCATAGACGGGCACGTCCAGCGTATTGCAGATGGTACGAAGCAGGGAAATGGCAAAATCCGCCTGGGCGTCATCCGCCGGAGTAGCGTAGACATAGACGGCATCTGCGCCGCATGCTGCTGCCTTCTCTGCCTCTTCGACGGCGGCGTGCTTCTGCTTCGGGTCCTCGGGGAGACAAAAGCTTTTCAGATAAATACTGGGTATCAGCAGTTTTTTCATGGTTAAAGTTTTCCTTTGGTTGAAAGTACCCCTTCGATTCTGGGATCTGTGGAAACCGCCGCATCCATGGCCCGGGCAAAGGCCTTGAACAGCACCTCGACGATGTGATGGCTGTTCGTGCCGTAGAGCAGCTTCAGATGAAGATTCATCGGGCAGGAGTAGGAAAACGCATAGAAAAACTCCCGCACCATTTCGGAATGCATGCTGCCTAATGTTTCGGAGGGAATGACAGCGTCAAAGACAAGGTAAGGCCTGCCGCTTAAATCCAGGGCGCACAAAGCCAGGCATTCATCCATGGGAATCATGGCGCTGCCGTACCGGCGAATGCCTTCCTTGCCGCCTAAAGCCTTTGCAAAGGCCTGGCCGAGGGCAATGCCCGTATCCTCCACGGTGTGGTGATCATCCACCTCCAGGTCTCCCTTTACCTGAATCTCCAGGTCAAAGAAGCCGTGCTTTGCCACCTCAAGCAGCATATGGTCGAAAAAGCCGATGCCGGTGGAGATATCCGCTTTTCCGGTACCGTCCAGGTTTACGGTGACAGTAATCTGTGTTTCCGCCGTATTCCGTGTCACTGTTGCTTTTCTTTTGCTCATTTATTCTTCCTCCTCGAAACGCACCCTGATGGAATTGGCATGGGCATCCAGCTGCTCGCTTAAGGCAAAGGTTTCGATATCCTTATGGACCTCCTTAAGGGCTTCCTTCGAATAGTATATCACACTGGATTTCTTTACGAAATCCTCTACGCAAAGGGCGGAAAAGAATCTTGCCGTGCCGCTGGTGGGAAGGATGTGGTTCGGTCCCGCAAAATAATCGCCTAAAGGCTCGCTGGAATACTCTCCCAGGAAGATGGCGCCGGCATTTTTTATCTTTGTCATCAGTTCGAAGGGATTCTCCGTAACGATTTCCAGGTGCTCCGGCGCGATTTCATTTGCATAATCCACGGCCTGGGCAAGGCCGTCGGTAATGATGATGAAGGAGTGCTCTCCCACGGATTTTTCCAGGATGCTTTTCCGCTTCAGCACGGTCAGGAAGCCGTCGATTTCCTCGCTGACCTTTTTGGCCAGTTCTTCCGAAGGCGTGATAAGTATGGCAGAGGCCATTTCGTCATGCTCGGCCTGGGATAAAAGATCCGCCGCCACATACCGGGGATTGGCCTTTTCGTCGGCGATAACCAGGACCTCCGAGGGACCGGCGATGGAATCGATGCTGACGTTGCCGTAGACGGCCTTTTTGGCCAGGGCCACGTAGATGTTGCCGGGGCCAACGATTTTGTCCACCCGGGGGATGCTTTCCGTGCCGAAGGCCAGGGCCGCAATGGCCTGGGCGCCGCCCACCTTGAAGATTTTATCCACGCCGGCAATATCCGCCGTAACCAGGACGGCGGGATTGATCCTGCCTTCGGCATCCGGCGGGGTCACCATGATGATTTCGGAAACCTTCGCCGCCTTTGCGGGCAGTACATTCATCAGTACGGAGGAGGGATAAAAGGCCTTGCCGCCGGGCACATAGACGCCGGCTCTCTGCATGGGAATAACCTTCTGTCCCAGGAAGATGCCCTTTTCCTCCGTGGTGAACCAGCTGTTCTGCACCTGTTTTTCATGGAAGGAAAGAATGTTTCTGCCTGCCTTTTTGATAACCTCCACAAGGGCAGGGTCCACCTCCTTATAGGCGGAGCGGATTTCCTCTTCGGTTACCTGTACCGTATCCGCGGTAAGCTTCGCCCGGTCAAACTTTTCGGTATAGGCAAATACCGCGCGGTCGCCTTCCTCCCTGACTTTGCGGACAATTTCCGCCACCGCTTCTTCAAACTGCTTCTGGCTGTCGGTTCCCCGGCCCAGAAGGGTTCCGGTCACTTCTTCTTTGGTATAATCCTTGGCTTTAAAGATTCTCACTGCTGTTCCCTCATTCTTTTTCCAGTTCCTGCTTGATGGCGCGGATGATCATGGCCACCCGACTGTCCTCCATCTTCATGGATACGGGGTTGACGATCATCCTGGCGGACAGCTGCAGGATTTCCTCCAGCACGCAAAGGCCGTTGTCCTTCAGGGTTTTGCCGGTTTCCACGATATCCACGATAACGTCGGAAAGCCCGACAATCGGCGCCAGCTCAATGGAACCGTTCATCTTGATGATTTCCACGGTCTGGTTTTTCTTTTTGTAGAAATAATCCCGGGCAATCACGGGATATTTGGTGGCCACCTTGATAAGGCCGCCGTTGTTCAATGCCTGCCTGGCGCTTTCCGGGCCGCAGACACACATCCGGCATCTGCCGAATTTCATGTCCAGGACCTCATAGACGTTCCGCCCCTCCTCCAGGAGGGTATCCTTTCCCACGATGCCGATGTCGGCGGCACCGTATTCCACAAAGGTGGGCACGTCCGGCCCCTTGGCGTTAAAGAATTTCAGCTTGTATTCTTCGTTGGTAAAGATAAGCTTTCGGGTATCCGGGTCGGAAAACTCCGGACAGGAAATGCCTGCCCTTTCCAGGATTTTCATGGTCTTTTCCGCAAGCCTTCCCTTGGGAAGGGCGATGGTCAGGTATCTCATGCTTTCCCTCCTTCCCCGAAGAACTCCTCAAGGCGGTTAAGCGGTACGGAAACGCTTTCCTCCGTCTGCAGGTCAGTAACAGCCGCTTCTTCCGAGCTGCCGATATATACCAGCCTGCCGAAGTTAAGCTTCCGGCAGTGTTCCCCGTACCTGTGGGCTTCTTCATCCGAAGAAACGGGGGAAACCGCTGCGGTTTTTCCCTGTGTCCTTAAAGCCTTCGCAAGACGGATGGCCGAATCTTCGGCCCGGGCGGCAAGCTGGCGGCTTTCTTCGTTATCCGCAGGCAGCCGGTATGCAATCATGATCCGCTCCGTACTGTCCTCCCGCGCCGGGTTGTTGCGCCTGAAAACATTCAGGATGGCATCCATGGACACCGTAAAGCCGATGGCCGGACCGGATTTGCCGAATTTTTCCAGGAAACGGTCATAACGGCCGCCTTTTATCACCGCGTCGCCGGAGCCGTAGGTCAGGGCATTGAAAATAATGCCGGTGTAATAGGTATAGTCACTGAGCATGCCGAAGTCGAAGGAAATATAATCCTCGCAGCCGTATTTGCTGCAGAGGTTGTAAATATCCGCCATCCTTCTCACCGCTTCCCTGGCTTCGGGAATATCCGTGAGGGCTTCCGCCCGATCGAGGACTTCCCGGCCGCCAAAGAGCATGGGCAGCTCGGTAAAGGCGGTTTTCAGTTCCGCCGGCAGGGTGAGCTCTTCGATGATCTCCTGGGCGCCGAACTGGTTTCGCTGGGTCAGCATGCTGCGAAGCTCGTAGGCCGTTTCATCATCCAGCTCCGCTGCATTGACAAGGGCCCTGAAATAGGCCGCGTTGCCGATGCTTATACGGAAGTCCCGGATGCCGCAGGCCTTCATGATCTCCGCCACCAGGGCGATGATTTCCGCGTCGGCGCCGGCGGTGGGGTCATTGATCAGCTCCACGCCCATCTGCAGGCTTTCCTTTAACCTGCCGCGGAAATTGCTGCTGTTTAAGTATACGCTGCCCTTGTAGCAGAGGCGTAAGGGAAGGGTATCCTCCTGGAAATACATGGCAGCAGCCCTGGCCACCGCCGGGGTAAAGTCCGGACGCAGAACCAGGGTATGGCCTTCCTTGTCCACCATCTTGAATAGGTCGGAGGTGTGGGCCGTACCCTTATCCTTGTCAAAGACCGTTATGAATTCAAAGGAAGGGGTCTGCATATACTGGTAGCCGCAGGCCCGGAACAGACGGTCCGTCTGCCGGATTAGATAATCCAGCTGTTCATATTCCTCACCGTAGACGTCTCTCACGCCCTCCGGTTTCTGGTACCGTTTTCTCATGAAAAGTCTCCTGTGCATTACTTTATTGTGGTAAACTGCTACCATGCTACCACATTAAACTGATTTGTCAATCCCTAAACTGCAGGTCCTTCTGGATTCCGTCAAGGAAGGGGACAAAAATACCCTTTTTCCGGGGAAGATAGAATTCCTCGGACAGCTCGCTCCGCTTGAAATGCTTCAGGCCGCCCTCTTCCGCCCGGTTCACAAACTTCATCATTTCTGTAAAACGCATATAGTAGACCAGGTCCAGGTGAGTATAGCTGATGAGCAGGAAGGCAATGCCCTTCTGGGCCTCAAAATCCCGCATGAAGGCAATCTGATGGGCGTGGATATTGTGCAGGGGAAAATTCTCCGTCTGGCATTCCTTGGCGTCAAAACAGACGGGGATGCCCTGGACCGCGCCGATGTAGTCCACCGTACTCTTCTGCTCAAAGTAGGCCAGAGTAATATGGCGGCTGGCCTTATCCATCTCTATGGGCGTGATGGGGGTGGGGATTTTCTGGATCAGGGCCAGGTTTTTCTCCCGGTAATATTCATTTGACCGGTTAATAAGGTCTTCAAAGGCGGAGCCCCGAAGACCTCTTGTTTTCCATGTGCTCAATTATTCAAATCCTTCGTATCTGAAAATCTTGAATTTGGTGATGGGCCAGTACCGGAAAAGAGCCTTGCCCAGTATCTTGTCCCGGGAAACGTATTTGTTCACCCAGAAGCGGGAGTCATTGGAATGGTTCCGGTTGTCTCCCATCATGAAATAGTGTCCCTCCGGTATCCGGAAGACCCCGTCATAGTAGTTTCCTCCCAATGGCGGTTCCGGACAGAAGGAATCGTCCAGCAGCAGGGTGCCCTCGAACATGGTGGGATTCTGCCGCAGCTCATCGTCGGTGACAAAGCCGGTCTCCGCGTCCTCGGGGAGGACGTATACCTTGCCCTCGCTCACCACAACCGTTTCTCCGGGAAGACCGATGACCCGCTTGATAAACAGGTTCTTTTCATTGTCCGGATAGCGGAAAATGACAATATCATACCGTTCGGGATCCTTCCTGATATAGGAAAGCCGGAAGCCGATGATCCGGTCCCCGGTCATGATGGTATTCTCCATGGAACCGGAGGGAATGGTGGCATTGATGATGACAAAGTTCAAAAGGACCACCACCACTGCCACGGCGATGACGAGAAACCGGATGAAATCCATAATTTCCGCCTTCTGCTCGGCTTTCTTTTCTTCTTCTGTCAGTTCTTCATCAGGCCCTTTTTTCCTGGGCCTGCCGGGTTCATAAAATGCCATGGTATCCTTTCTCTCTGAAAACCGACGGCGGTTCACAGAGGATGATTCTTCCTGCCAGCGCGGGCAGCCCGGGGAATTCTGCCGGGAAGGTCAGCCGGAATGCGTGCAGCATCTGGGATGTGATTTTAAGCTTCCCGTTCCAGCTCCTGTCCCCGTATTTTGCATCGCCGGCCAGGGGATGGCCCTCAGCGGAGAGCTGGGCACGGATCTGGTGTGTCTTTCCGGAGATGAGCTCCGCGATGATCCAGGTTCCTCCGAAATCAGCTGCCCGGTAAAGGGGTGTAATCCGGGTCTGCACCTTAGAAGCCTTCTCCTGCCGGCCTTTCGACAGGGTGACGGTATTTGTCCGGCTGTCCTTGACAAGCCAGCCCGTTAACAGGGCAGGCGCTTCCACGGCTCCCTTTACCAGGGTGAGGTATTCCTTCTTCAGCCGGCGGCCTTTTATCTCCTCCGAAAGGACTCTGGCTGCCTGGTAGGTTTTCGCACAGATAAGGATGCCGGAGGTGTTCCGGTCCAACCGGTTGACCGCCGAAGGCCGGTAAAGCCTGGCCGAGTCTTCAGTCAGCTCTCCCTTATCCGCAAGATAAGCCGTGAGCAGGTCACAGGCGGAAAGGCTGCCGCTGTCATCGGACTGGGAAAGAAGGCCGGCGGGCTTGTTGAGGAAAAGCACATCCTTATCCTCATAGAGGATTCCGGCGGAAAAGGCCTGCCGGTCCTTTTCGGAAATCCGTACAGAGGCCCCGCTTCCGCTTTCTGCTGCCATAAGCTTCTCCAGGGTTTCAGCGGAAAAATAAAGGGCGATGCGGTCCCCCTCCGACAAAAGCTCGGAGCCTGCTGCCTTTACTGCATTCAGGGTAATATTCTTTTTTCGCAGCATGCGGTAGATAAATCCGGAACCGGCGGAAGGCAGATATCTCCTGAGATATTTGTCCAGCCGCTGTCCGGCTTCACCGGCGCCGATGATGATTTCCTTCACCGTTTTTCTCCGTAATCCATAATGTGTGATTATACTATTAAAACCCGTACTTGTCAAAAAGAGAACCGGACACGCCGGTTCTCTTCTCTCTTTGTGATGTTTTGCATTATCCTTTAAAATACTTCACCGCGGCCTCGAACATCCGGATATCGTAATTGCCGGATACGTTGCGGTAAATACCCGCGGAATAACGCTCGGAATGACCCATCTTGCCGAATACCCGGCCGTCGGGGGAGGTGATGCCTTCGATGGCCCACACAGACCCGTTGGGGTTGTACTGGATATCCATGGTGGGATTGCCGGCCAGGTCCACATACTGGGTGGCAATCTGTCCGTTCTCCACCAGCATCTTCAGCACCTCATCGCTGGCGATGAACCGGCCCTCGCCGTGGGAAATGGGCACATTCACGATATCGCCGGGCTGCATCAGGGACAGCCAGGGCGATTTGTTGGAGGCAATCCGGGTGCGTACGATCTTGGACTGGTGCCTGCCGATGGTGTTGAAAGTCAGGGTCGGACAGGAGGCGTCCGTATCCATGATTTTTCCATAGGGAACCAGTCCCAGCTTGATGAGGGCCTGGAAGCCGTTGCAAATACCGCACATCAGGCCGTCACGCTTCTCCAGGAGCTCGGTTACAGCTTCCTTCACGGCCGCGTTCCGGAAGAAGGCGGTAATGAATTTGCCGGAGCCGTCCGGTTCGTCACCGCCGGAGAAGCCGCCGGGGATGAAAATCATCTGGGCAGAAGCCGCGGCTTTTGCAAACCGGTCAATGCTGCCGGAAATGCCCTCGCTGGAGAGGTTGTTGATAACGATAATCTCCGGCTCGGCGCCTGCATCCGCGCAGGCTTTGGCACTATCGTATTCGCAGTTGGTTCCCGGGAAGGTCGGAATCACAACCTTCGGACGAGCGGTTTTCACTGCAGGTGCAGACCAGCTGTCTGCGGTAAAGGTTACCGCAGGAACCTGCACCTCTTCCGTGGGAATATTGCAGGGATAGATGCCCTCAAGCTTATTTTCATAGAGTGCTTCCAGCTCCTTAAGGGATACAGCTTCGCCCTTGAAGCAGAAGGCACTGTCATTGGTGATTTCACCCAGAAGACGGCCTTCGGTTATGTCAGCCGCGGTTTCCAGGACAAAGCTTCCGAAGCCGTAGCGGAACAGCTCCTCTTCCGTCAGGCCGCCGTCAAAGGCAAAGCCGAAGCCGGCGCCGATGGACATCTTGTAGACGGCTTCCGCAGCGCCGCCGAAGCCGCAGGCATAGGCCGCGACAGCTTTTCCGCTTCTTAAGGCTTCCGTTACGGTTTTGAATACCGTAAGGAGGGATTCGGCCACGGGAAGGCCTTCCTTATCATATTCCGGCGTCAGAAGAAAGGCCTTATGTCCGGCTTCCTTGAAATCGTCGGAAACAATCTCCCCGGTCTTTGCGCAGGTTACAGCAAAGGAAATCAGGGTGGGCGGTACGTCCAGATCCTCGAAGGAGCCGCTCATGGAGTCCTTGCCGCCGATGGCTGCAATGGAGAGATCCTTCTGGGCCTTGAAGGCGCCAAGCAGAGCTGCCAGGGGCTGTCCCCAGCGGGAGGGCTTGCTGCCCAGCTTCTGGAAATATTCCTGGAAGGTCAGGTAAACGTCGGAGAATTCCGCGCCGGTGGCTACAAGCTTGCAGACGGATTCCACCACTGCCAGGTAGGCGCCGTGATAGGGGCTTGCACTGGAAATATAAGGATTGTAGCCCCAGGACATCAGGGAACAGTCATCCGTATGCTGCTTTTCCACGGAGAATTTCTGCACCATGGCCTGGACCGGGGTTCTCTGCAGCGGTCCGCCGAAGGGCATCAGCACGGAGCCGGCACCGATGGTGGAGTCAAAGCGTTCGGAAAGACCCCGTTTTGAGCACATGTTCAGGTCGGAAACCGTGGCCTTCAGATCCTCTGCAAAGCTGCCGGTTAACTCCTTTTCCGGAATGCCCTTTGCGGCTGCCTCAATGGTAATGTGCTTTTCCGCACCGTTGGAATCCAGGAATTCCCTGCTGATATCCACGATGGTATTGCCGTTCCAGTGCATCACAAGTCTCGGGCTTTCGGTAACCACGGCAACAGGTGTTGCCTGGAGGTTTTCTTCCCTGGAAAGGGCCAGGAAGGCATCCACGTCGGCTGCTTCCACACAGACTGCCATACGCTCCTGGGATTCACTGATGGCAAGCTCGGTTCCGTCCAGGCCTTCGTATTTCTTCGGTACGGCGTCCAGGTTGATAAGCAGGCCGTCTGCCAGCTCACCGATGGCTACGGATACGCCGCCGGCGCCGAAGTCGTTGCAGCGTTTGATCATGCGGCTGGCCTTCGGGTTGCGGAAAAGCCTCTGCAGCTTTCTTTCCTCCGGCGCATTGCCCTTCTGGACCTCCGCGCCGCAGGTTTCCACGGAATGTACATTGTGGGCTTTGGAAGCGCCGGTGGCGCCGCCGATGCCGTCACGGCCGGTATTGCCGCCAAGGAGAATGATGACGTCTCCCGGTGCGGGACGCTCTCTTCTGACATTTTCCGCCGGGGCGGCTGCGATAACCGCGCCGACCTCCATGTGCTTGGCTGCATAACCGGGATGGTAGAGCTCGTCCACGATGCCGGTAGCCAGGCCGATCTGGTTGCCGTAGGAGGAATAGCCGGCGGCTGCGGTGGTAACAAGCTTACGCTGTGGCAGCTTGCCGGGAATGGTTTCCGATAAGGGTACGGTGGGATCCGCCGCGCCGGTCAGACGCATGGCGCCGTACACGTAGGATCTTCCGGAAAGCGGGTCTCTGATGGCGCCGCCGATACAGGTGGCAGCGCCGCCGAAGGGCTCGATCTCCGTGGGATGGTTGTGGGTTTCGTTCTTGAAAAGGAGAAGCCAGGGCTCTTCCTTTCCGTCCACCGTAATATTTACCTTTACGGTGCAGGCGTTGATTTCCTCGGATTCATCCAGCTTGTCCAGCTGTCCGTGGGCGCGCAGGTACTTCACCATGATGGTGCCGATGTCCATCAGGCACACGGGCTTTGTCCGTCCGAGCTCCTCGCGCACGGCAAGGTATTCGTCATAGGTCTTCTGCAGCACTTCATCCTCAAAGGTTACCTTATCGATGATGGTGCCGAAGGTGGTATGACGGCAGTGATCGGACCAGTAGGTATCGATGAGCTTGAGCTCCGTGATGGAGGGATCCCTGCCCTCCTTGCGGAAATAAGCCTGACAGAAGGCGATGTCACCCTCGTCCATGGCCAGGCCGTAGGTTCCGATCAGGGCATTGAGGTCTTCCTCGGAAAGCGCATTAAAGCCGGTAAGGATATCCACGGTTTCGGGAATATCATACACCGTTTTCAGGGTTTCCGGCTTTTCAAGAGCTGCTTCCCTGGAGTCCACCGGGTTGATGACGTATTTCTTGACTGCATCCAGCTCTTCGTCGGTCATTTCACCGTAAAGCACGTAAAGCTTGGCGGATTTTACCAGGGGACGTTCCTTCTGGGAAATCAGCTGGATACACTGGGCTGCGGAGTCCGCCCGGATGTCGAACTGTCCGGGAAGGTATTCCACCGCAAATACCCGGGCGCCGGAAACGTCCGGATTTTCACTGGCCACGTCGACCTGGGGCTCGGAAAATACCGTATTTACGGCATAGTCAAAAAGCTCCTCTTCAATATTTTCCGCGTCATAACGGTTGAGAATACGCACCTTTGTCACGGAAGGAATATTCAGGAGATTTCGGATGTCGCTGTAAAGGGATGCCGCTTCGTTGGCAAATTCCTCTTTCTTTTCTACGAATATTCTGTATACCATGGGCCGGTTTTACACCTCCGTTGCCTTGAGCGCTTTCGCGCCGATATCGTGTCGGTAATACATATTGTCGAAATGCACCTTGCCGAGCTTTTCATAGGCCGCATCCACGGCTTCCTTAAGGGTATCCGCCGTAGCGGTAACGCCCAGCACTCTTCCGCCGTTGGTCACCAGCTGTCCGTCCTTAATGGCGGCGCCGGCGATATAGGTGGAATCGGCTACGGAAGGATCCACGGTGAGGGGGAAGCCCTTCTCGTAGGCTACGGGATAGCCTTCGGAGGCTGCCACCACACAGCAGCAGGCCTTGTCGGAGAATTTCACTTCACATTCGGAAAGTCTGCCTTCCGTCACCGCCTGCATGATTTCAAAGAGATCGCTTTCCAGCAGCGGCAGGACAACCTGGGTCTCGGGATCGCCGAACCGGCAGTTGTATTCGATGACCTTCGGGCCGTTTTCCGTCAGCATCAGGCCGAAATACAGGCAGCCCTTGAAGATTCTGCCCTCGGCATTCATGGCCTTGATGGTGGGCAGGAAGATTTTCTCCATGCAGATCTCGGCGATTTCCGGCGTATAGTAGGGATTCGGGGCAATGGTGCCCATGCCGCCGGTGTTCAGGCCTTCGTCGTTGTCGCCGGCCCGCTTGTGGTCCATGGAGGAAATCATGGGAACCACGGTCTTGCCGTCGGTAAAGGATAAAACGGTAACCTCCGGGCCTTCCAGGAACTCTTCAATGACGATCTGGTCGCCGCTGGCACCGAAGACCTTCTCTTCCATCATGGACCGAACCGCATTCTTGGCCTCCTCCCGGGTCTGGGCAATGATAACGCCCTTGCCAAGGGCCAGGCCGTCCGCCTTGATAACCGTGGGAATCGGCGCGGTATCCAGATAATCCAGGGCCTCCTGCATGTCGGAGAAGATTTCATAGGCCGCAGTGGGAATCTTGTACTTCTTCATCAGATTCTTGGAGAAGGCCTTGCTTCCCTCAATGATGGCAGCCTTCTTCAGAGGCCCGAAGCAGGGAATGTTGTGCTTCACCAGTCTGTCCACACAGCCCAGGACCAGGGGATCGTCCGGTGCCACGATGGCATAGTCGATCTTTTCCTTTAAGGCAAATTCCGTAATGCCGTCCAGATCCTTCGCCTGAATGGGCACGCAGACCGCATCGGCGGCGATACCGCCGTTTCCGGGAAGGCAGAATACTTCCGTTACCTTCGGATTTTCTTTTATTTTCTTGATGATTGCATGCTCGCGGCCGCCGCCGCCCACTACCATAACTTTCATATTCTGTTCTCCTTGACCGAGGTGATTAATGATGGAAAAGGCGCATGCCGGTAAAGGCCATGGCAATGCCGTATTTGTTGCAGCAGTCGATAACCGCGTCGTCACGGATGGAGCCGCCGGGTTCCGCAATATACTTTACGCCGCTCTTGTGGGCGCGTTCGATATTGTCGGCAAAGGGGAAGAAGGCGTCGCTGCCCAGGGCCGTACCGTCGCGGGAAGCCAGGAAGGCGGCTTTTTCCTCAGCGGTAAGGGGTTCGGGCCTGCGGGTGAAGTATTTCTGCCAGATGCCGTCGGCGCAGACATCCTCTTCGTTCTGGTTGATGTAGCCGTCGATGACGTTGTCCCTGCCGGGCCTTCCCAGATCCTCGCGGAAAGGAAGCTCCAGCACCTTTTCATACTGGCGCAGGAACCAGGTATCCGCCTTGCTGCCCGCAAGCCGTGTGCAGTGGATACGGCTCTGCTGGCCGGCGCCTACGCCGATGGCCTGGCCGTCCGTGGCAAAGCATACGGAGTTGGACTGGGTGTATTTCAGGGTAATCAGGGAAATAATCAGGTCGCGCACGGCGCTTTCGGGCATATCCTTTTTCTCGGTAACGATATTGGAAAGAAGGGCCGCATTGATTTCGAAATTGTTCCTGCCCTGCTCAAAGGTGATGCCGTAAACATCCTTGTGCTCAACCGGGGCGGGCACATAATCCGTATCGATCTGAACAATGTTGTAATTGCCGTTTCTCTTGGTTTTGAGGATGGCCAGGGCCTCTTCGGTATAGCCGGGGGCGATAACGCCGTCGCTGACCTCCCGTTTAATCATCTTCGCCGTGGTAGCGTCGCAGATATCGGAAAGGGCAGCCCAGTCGCCGAAGGAACAGAGCCGGTCGGTGCCCCTTGCCCGGGCATAGGCGCAGGCCAGCGGGGAATCATCCAGGCCTTCGATATCGTCCTCAAATACCGCCTTTTTAAGCTCCGCGGAAAGGGGAATACCCACAGCGGCGCTGGTGGGGCTGACATGCTTGAAGGAAGCGGCGGCAGGCATGTTAAGGGCTGCCTTCAGCTCCTTGACCAGCTGCCAGGAATTCAAGGCATCCAGGAAATTGATATAGCCGGGACGGCCGGAAAGGATATGAACGGGAAGCTCTCCCTCTCCCGCCATAAAGATTTTTGCAGGCTTCTGGTTCGGGTTGCAGCCGTACTTCAGTTCGAATTCTTTCATATTTCCTTCCTCCTTACTGGTTCTTGTTGATCAACCGGGATTCACAGGCACCGGTTTCCAGATTGCGGTAAAGCACATAAAGGGAAATTCTGTTGTTCTCATCCAGCGCTGCCCAGAGGTCATTCGTAAAGGCCTCGATGTCGTTTCCGACGGCGACTCTCTCCGGCTCTCCCTGGAAGGTGGGGATGGGGTTGCCGTCGCAGACGTAGGTATGCAGGAAATGTCCCAGGCCGGCGATGGCCGGATAGGAATAGCCGAAGCGGGCACAGGCGCTGCCCTTCTCGTCGGCGCTTTTCAGGATGCTCATGTCATAGGTGAAATCCCCGTCGCCGAAGGTGGCCATGCAGCTGATCCTGGGGGTGAAGTTGGGGGGATCCGGCTCGAATTCTCTCTTTTCCAGGGCACGGAAGAAGCCCTCTCCCGCTTTCAGACCCTCGTATACGGTATCCGTCTGGTCGCCGTTGGTGACGATCAGTTTGTTTTCGTAAGACCGCACGGCCGCATAGATGATGAGGCTGGGATCCTCCACCTTTGATGCGTCAAAGGGCTCGGTGAAGATGCAGCCGTCCTTTTCCGTGAAAATCCGGTTGCGGCTGTTTGCGCTTCTGCCCATGATGAAATAGGCAAAAACAGCATTTTTACCGTCGGCGGATTTGCCGGCGATAATGCCTCTGCCGGGATAGGTATTGCCTTCAAGAAGCTCGCCAATCGGGCTGATTTTGTAGATATCCATCGCCTTCTCCTTTTATTTGTCTTTTCTCTTTTCCAGAATTTCGGATGAAACCAGCTCCACTGCCGCAGGCAGCAGCTTCCATTCCGCAAGCCGCATAACCCGCTTCTGGAGGATTTCCGGGGTGTCCCCGTCCTTTACGGCCACTGCCTTCTGCAGGATAATCCGGCCGCCGTCGGGAATTTCGTTCACAAAATGCACGGTAGCGCCGGTCACCTTCACGCCCTTTTCCAGGGCAGCCTCATGGACCTTCAGTCCGTAGAAGCCTTCGCCGCAGAAGGAAGGAATCAGGGAAGGATGCACGTTGATGATCCGGTCCCTGTACTTTTTCGTAAAGGAAGCGCTTAATATGCTTAAGAAGCCTGCCAGGACGATGAGGTCGATATTCTCTTCCTTCAGCCGGGCCAGCAGCGCTTTTTCAAAAGCAGCCTTGGTCTTATATGCCTTCTTCGCAATGGTACAGGCAGAAACCCCTGCCTTTTCGGCCCGGGTCAGGGCGTAGGCCCCTTCCGTATCGGAAATCACCAGCACAACCTTACCGCTTTTGATGATGCCTTTTGTACAGGCGTCCAGAATTGCCTGCAGGTTCGTGCCGCCGCCGGAAACCAGAACCGCCACTCTTGCGTAGTCTTTGTTCATCATGCACCTCCGGTTAAATCAGTTCGATTTTCTCTTCTCCGGCAACGATTTCGCCCAGAATATAGGCCTCTTCCCCTTCTTTTCTGAGAATTTCCAGGGCAAGCTCCGCCTCATCGGCGGGAACCACGATGCTCATGCCCACGCCCATGTTGAAGGTGTTGTACATATCCCGTTCGGGAATATTGCCGGTTTTCGCAATCAGATCGAAGATGGGCAGCACCTTTACGCTGTCCTTGTGAATCCTGGCACACAGGCCGTCGGGTACCGAACGGGGAATGTTTTCGTAGAAGCCGCCGCCGGTAATATGGGAAATACCCTTCACATTTACCTTCTCAAGCAGGGCCAGTACGGGCTTGACGTAAATCCTGGTGGGGGTCAGCAGGGTTTCGCCCAGGGACTTTCCGCCCAGCTCCTCCACGGGGGAGGTAAGGTCCGCGTTGTCCACGTCAAAGACCTTCCGCACCAGGGAAAAGCCGTTGGAATGCACGCCGGAGGAGGCAAGGGCAATCACCACGTCGCCCACCGCCATGGCGGAATTGTCAATGATTTTCTCCTTATCCACCAGACCGGTGCAGTAGCCGGCCAGGTCGTATTCATCCTCGGGCATCATGCCGGGATGCTCGGCGGTTTCACCGCCGATAAGGGCCGCACCGGACTGTACGCAGCCGTCGCACACACCCTTGACGATGGCGGCAATCTTTTCGGGAATATTTCTGCCGCAGGCAATATAATCCAGGAAAAAGAGGGGCTTCGCGCCGCAGCAGATGATGTCGTTCACGCACATGGCCACACAGTCGATGCCGATGGTGTCATGCTTGTCCAGAAGAATGGCCAGCTTCAGCTTGGTGCCCACGCCGTCGGTGCCGGATACCAGTACCGGATTCTTCATCCCGGTAAGATCCGGGGCAAACAGGCCGCCGAAACCGCCCACGTCGGAGCAGACCCCGGGGGTGGCCGTTCTGGCGATGTCCTTCTTCATCAGTTCAACGGATTTGTAGCCGGCAGTAATGTCCACACCGGCAGCAGCATAGCTGTCAGATTTTGATTTGGTACTCATTCGTCGTTACTCCTTTCCGTTCCAGCAATAGGTGCAAAGCTCACACTCCGGAAGACCGATGGCTTCGATAAGGCCCTTGAGGCTCTGGAATTCCAGAGATGCAAAATCAAATTTTTTACAGATGCTGTTTCTTAAGGCTTTTCCCCGCTCCGTGGAGCCGTCGCAGTACTCCTCGAGGTGATTGAAGCCCTCTTCTCCCTCAAGCTCCAGGATAACCCGGCGGGCGATGAGCTCCATCTCACTGGTGGAACGGGTGAAATTCAGATATTTGCAGCTGTAAAGGATGGGCGGACAGGCGGAGCGCATATGTACGCTCTTCGCGCCGTTTTCATACAAAAATTCCACCGTTTCCCGCAGCTGGGTGCCCCTGACAATGGAATCATCCACAAAGAGCAGGTTCTTGCCTTCGATAAGCTCCTTGACCGGAATCAGCTTCATCTTGGCAACCCTGTCACGGACGGACTGGCTGGCCGGCATAAAGCTTCTGGACCAGGTCGGGGTGTATTTGATGAAGGCCCTGGCGAAGGGTATCCTGCTCTGGGTGGCATACCCGATGGCGTGGGGCGTTCCGGAATCCGGCACACCGCCTACATAATCGATGTTCATGTCTGCGCCGGAGGCCTCGTCGTTGGCGGCCATAATCTCTCCGTTGTTGTACCGCATTTTCTCCACGTTCACGCCTTCATAGGTGGAGGTGGGATAACCGTAATAGCTCCAGAGGAAGGAGCAGATGCGTTTCTTCTTTCCCGGCGGGTTGAGCTGGGTCATGCCGCTGCAGTCCAGCTTTACGATTTCTCCCGGACCGAGATCATAGAAATCCTCATAGCCTGCCTTCTGGTAGGCAAAGGATTCCATGGCTACGGCAAAGCCGCCCTCCTTTTTGCCTACCCGCACCGGAAGCCGGCCTACCTTGTCCCTGGCGGCGATGAGCTCGCCCTTCTGGGTAAGGATGAGAATGGATGCCGTTCCGCAGATGGATTCCTGGGCGAATCTGATGCCCTCCGCAAAGGATTTTTTCTGGTTCATCAGCGCGGCAATCAGTTCCGTGCCGTTGATTTTGCCGCCGGTCATGGATTCAAAATAGGTGTTTTCCGCCGACAGGTATTTTTCTATCAGTTCTTCCTTGTTGTTGATGATGCCGATGGCACACATGGCATAGACGCCCAGCGCGGAACGAAGAAGCAGGGGCTGGGGATTGTCATCGCTGATACATCCGATGCCGCAGGTACCTTTCATTTCGTCAAATATGTGACCGAATTTGGTCCGGAAGGGCGTATTCTCAATATTGTGAATCTCCCTCTGTATGCCTATATTTCTGTCATAAAATGCAAGGCCTGCCCGCTTGGTGCCCAGGTGTGAATGATAATCCACGCCAAAATATACGTCCGCAAGACAGTCCTCTTTTGAAACAATGCCGAAAAAGCCGCCCATAGTTCTAAGTATACCTCATTTCCTGTAGTCTTATCCGGGGATGAAAGAGCGCCACGAAAGGACTTTTCTCAAAAGCCCCCCCGCAGCGCATAAAAAACATTATCAGGCAAAGAAAAGCTCGGATAACTCCATGGGCTCAATGTATTCGCCGTTCTTGTACACTCTCATGTTGCCTGAGGCGATTTCGTCGATAAGCATGACGTTGCCGTCCTTATCGTAGCCGAACTCGAACTTGATGTCATAAAGATCCAGACCCTTTTCCTTCAGGTCCTCCGCAACAATGGCGGTAATCTTCTTGGTCATTTCCGCAATATCGTCATACTGCTGCGCAGTCATGATGTTCAGGGCAATCAGACCGTCCTTGGTTACCAGCGGATCACCCTTCTCGTCGTTCTTGAAGGTGGTTTCCACATAGGCGGGAAGGTCGGCGCCGAGCTCGATATACTCGCCGTAACGTCTGAAGAAGCTGCCTACTGCCTTGTATCTGCAGATAACCTCAAGGCCGTGGCCGAACACCTTGGCGGGAAGAACTTCCATGGTGGTGTCCTCGAAGTTGGCCTTTACGAAATGGGTGCGGATGCCCGTTTCGTTGATCTTCTTAAAGAAATAATCGGTCATTCTGAGATTGATATCGCCAACGCCCTCGATGGTCAGGCCGATGGAGTTCTCGCCGGGATCGAATTTTCCGTCTTTGCCGGTAACGTCATCCTTGAATTTCAGCAGATAGTTTCCGTTTTCAAGTTCAAATACGTTTTTGGTCTTTCCTGTGTACACAAGTTTCATTTCCATGATTAACTCTCCTTTGATTTTGCTGAAAAGTGTGCGTTATTTTAAATCAGACGGCATAAATACCGGCTTGTTTAAATCCTGTCGTTAATGGAGGCGTCTTTCCTGAGTACGCCCTCCGCCTCTTCTCTTCTCCTGCTGTCCAGCTTTTCCGCCAGGTCCGCATCCGCCACCGCAAGAATCTCTGCGGCCAGAAGGGCTGCATTTTTGGCACCGTCGATGGTTACCGTGGCAACGGGAATGCCTGAGGGCATCATTACCGTGGAAAGCAGGGCATCCATACCGTCCAGGACGGAGGATTTACAGGGAATGCCGATAACCGGCAGCGTGGTATTCGCGGCGATGGCGCCTGCAAGATGGGCTGCCATACCCGCAGCGGCAATGATGACGCCGAAGCCTTCCTTCCTGGCGGAAAGGGCAAAGCTTCTCGCCTCCTCCGGCGTACGGTGGGCGGAATAAACATGGGCCTCGAAGGGAATCTCAAGCTCCCGTAAAATATCCGCAGCCTTGGAAACCACAGGCAGGTCGGAATCGCTTCCCATAATGATCGCTACTTTTTTCATGTTAAGCGCAGTCTCCTTAAAAATAGTTAAAGGCACACTAAAAAAAGATATTTAGTGTGCCCAGACGGTCGGCTCTTGCCATTTCCGGTTCCTCCGCGGTACTCCGCGATATTCCGTCAGTAGCCGGAAAAGTTTATATGCACTGTATAACATAACCGACCGAAAAGTGTCAAGTAAAAACGCACCATGATTTTTACCAAAAATTGTGCATTTCAACAATTATTTCATTGTGGTGTCCTTCTCTTTCTGAATGACGTCGTGGGCACCGCCCTCCACGATACTGGTTGCGCTGACCAGGGTAAGCTTGGCCTTGTCCTGTAGCTCGGGAATGCTTAAGGCGCCGCAGTTGCACATGGTGGATTTCACCTTGGAGAGGGAAATGGCCACATTGTCCTTCAGGCTGCCGGCGTAGGGAACGTAGGAATCCACGCCCTCCTCGAAGGAAAGCTTCTTGTCGCCGCCCAGATCGTATCTCTGCCAGTTCTTGGCTCTGGCGGAGCCTTCTCCCCAGTACTCCTTGTAATAGGTGCCGTTGATGCTGACTCTGGCGGAGGGGCTTTCGTCAAACCGGGCGAAATATCGGCCCAGCATGATGAAGTCAGCGCCCATGGCCAGGGCGAGGGTCATATGATGGTCGTACACGATGCCGCCGTCGGAGCAGACCGGTACGTAGATGCCTGTTTCCTTGAAATATCTGTCGCGCTCCGCGCAGACGTCGATAAGGGCCGTGGCCTGTCCGCGGCCGATGCCCTTGGTCTCACGGGTGATGCAGATGGAACCGCCGCCGATGCCTACCTTGACAAAGTCCGCGCCGCATTCCGCAAGAAAACGGAAGCCTTCCGCGTCCACAACGTTGCCGGCGCCTACCTTTACGGTTTCACCGTAGCGTTCCCGGATCCATTCGATGGTCAGCTTCTGCCATTCGGAGAAGCCCTCGGAGGAATCGATGCAGAGCACGTCCGCGCCTGCTTCCACAAGGGCGGGCACACGCTCGGCGTAGTCCCTGGTGTTGATGCCGGCGCCTACCATGTAGCGCTTGTGCTCGTCCAGCAGCTCCAGGGGATTCTGCTTGTGGGTATCGTAGTCTTTGCGGAAGACCATGTTGACGAGCTTGCCGTCCTCACTGACGATGGGCAGGGCGTTCAGCTTGTGGTCCCAGATAATATCGTTGGCTTCCTTTAAGGAGGTGCCTTCGGGAGCGGTGACGAGCTTCTCCAGCGGGGTCATGAATTCCTTAACCGGCAGGTCCGGGGACATGCGGCTGACACGGTAATCCCTGCTGGTAACGATACCCAGCAGTCTGCCGTCGGCCGTACCGTCATCCGTAACGGCCACCGTGGAATGTCCGGTCTGTGCTTTCAGCGCCAGGATATCCGCCAGGGTGGAATCGGGGGTAATATTGGAATCGCTGGTTACAAAACCGGCTTTGTAGGTTTTTGCTTTCTTCACCATGGCTGCCTCATCCTCTACGGACTGGGAACCATAGATAAAGGAGATACCGCCCTCCGTGGCCAGGGCAACGGCCAGACGGTCACCGGATACGGCCTGCATGATGGCGGAAACCATGGGAATGTTCAGGGAAATGGCAGGCTCCTCCCCTTTTCGGAATTTAACGAGCGGTGTTTTCAGACTGACGTTTGCGGGAATACATTTACTGGATGAATAGCCGGGAATAAGAAGATACTCATTAAAGGTATGGGAGGGTTCATTGATAAATGTGGCCATGAAGCATTGGTATCCTTTCGTTATGATTTCGTTCACTCTACATGATTCTGCGGGTGGGGTCAAGCTTATTTTTAAGATTTCCTGAAAAGATTTTTCCCCAGCCGCAGCCGAAGTCTCCGGCGCAGACGAGAATCCATCCGTCGAAGCCGGAAAACGCATCTATACCGGTCAGGGTTTCCCCTTTGAGATAGCGGATAAGCATCGGATCCTCAGGGGACAGACGAAGGCTTGCCGGCCAGTCCTCTGCCCTTAAGGTATATGCCAGGGCCTGGGATGGCGTAAACCGGTCCTTCTTCACCGTGCCGAGGAAAAGGCCCGTGCGCAGGTACCGGAGTCCTTTTTTCGGGGCAAAGCCCGCAGGCAGCAGAAGAAGCCGGTCATTGTGGAGAATCACCCTGTCGAGACAGTCCTTAAAGGGGGTCTGCCTTAAAAAGGAAACCGCCTCCTCCGGAAGCTTTGCCGGGGAAGGTGACGGTTCTTTTTCCTTCCTGTTTTCCGCTTCACCGCCTTTTCGCAGCAGGCAGAGAAAATGACCTTCGCCCTGCAGGGCATGGGGATAAAGGCGCACGGCTTCGGACAGGCCGCAAAGGCCGGCAGCAAAGCCGTCTCCGCCTTCCATGGCTGCGGGTGTAAAATCCGGATGCTTTTCCAGAAAATCCAGGACAACCTCCTCATCCTCCGCAGGCGAAAAGGTACAGGTGGAATACATTAAAAGGCCGCCGGGCTTAAGCATCACCGCCGCAGAAGCAAGGATCTGCTTCTGCACCGGCGCATAGCTTTCCGGGCCCTTCTTCTGCCAGGACTTCAGGGCATCGGGATCCTTACGGAACATGCCCTCCCCGCTGCAGGGGGCATCCACCAGGATTTTATCGAAGTATGCCGGGTAGGCTGCCGCCAGCATTTCCGGGCTTTCCGCCGTGACGAAGAAATTGCGCACGCCGCCCAGCTCCAGGTTGCGCACCAGGACGGCTGCCCTGCCCGCACTGTAATCATTGGCGGCCAGCAGGCCTTCTCCCGCCAGTTTTCCGGCCAGCTGCAGGCTTTTTCCGCCCGGGGCTGCGCAAAGGTCCAGCACCCTGTCTCCGGAAGAGACGGGCAGCCGGTCCGCCGGCGTCTGTGCGGAAGGCTCCTGAATATAATAAACGCCCGCGTGATACAGCGGGTTTTCGGACGGCCTGCAATCCTCCGACGGAAAAAAGCCGCCGGAAATCCAGGGAATGGGCGTAACCTGTCCGGCAAGAAACCGGCAAAGTTCGCTCTCATCGGTTTTCAGCAGATTGAGATGAAGACCCCGGGCCGGAGACTCCGCAAGGCTTTCCATGTAGGCGGAGAAATCATCTCCCAGTATTTTTTGCATACGGTCCAGAAAGTCCCGGGGATATTCTTTCATCTGAAATCCTGCCTGTTGTTTTTGGGGATAAAGATAAGGACAGGCATCCCTGTCCTTATCCGGTTATACAGTATCATTAATACTCTTCGTCGTCTTCCTCGTCCTCGTACTCGAAGTCGTCATCGTCGTCCTCCTGATTCTTGTCCGTGGAGGGAGCGGGGCCGAAATCAGGTTCATCCTCGGTATCGTTGGAAACATTCAGCTGTCTCCTGTTCTGGTTAACCACGTCGTAGCAGTTCTGCAGGGTGTTGAACAGCCCGGAGAAGCGCTCGTTCGCGTCCGCAAGGGTAGTGCCCACAACGGAAGAAATGCTTCCGAGAAGCTCGTCCGTGTAGCTGATGGCGCTCATGCGGATATTGTTGGCGTCCTCCTGGGCGGAATCCAGGATTTCCTGCGCCTGGGCATTGGCGTTGTTGATGGTATCATTCGCCTGGCCGAAGGCCTGCTTCATGATCTCGGTCTGCTGAACAAGCTGCTGGGCTTTGACCTGGGCTTCCTGAATAATGGCGTCCGCCTTGGCCTGAGCATCCGTCAGAATGGCATCCTTGTTGCTGATGATCTTCTGATAACGTTTGATTTCATCCGGAGTTTTCAGACGAAGCTCACGAAGAAGCTCCTGGAGCTCTTCTTTATTTACAACGATCTTCGTGCTGGAAAGAGGCTGAAACCTGCAGCCTTCCACATAATCTTCAATTTCCTCGATAATCTGTTCTATTCTGCTGCTGCTCATAAAACACCCAACCCTTTCAATTATTTTTTTCATTTATCTCGTTCAGTCTGTTTATGATCTTCTTTTCAATGGAAGGCGGTACAAATTTGGAAATATCGCTTCCGTAGGAGGCAAATTCCCTGACCACCGTAGAGCTTAAGAACGCATATTCCAGGGCCGTGGTCAGAAGGACGGTTTCAATCTCCGGCGCCATGACCTTGTTGACCTGGGCGAGCTGAAGCTCGTATTCAAAATCCGTTACCGCCCGCAGTCCCCTGACTATGGCGCAGGCGCCGCAGGATCTGGCGAACTCAATGGTAAGGCCTTCAAAGGAAACAACCTCTACGTTCGGCAGTCCGGAGGTTTCCTCAGACAGCATCTTAACACGATCTTCGGCAGAAAACAACGGTGTTTTTGCGGAATTGCGCAAAACACTGACGATAACTTTGTCAAAAATGGCAGAGGCTCTGCGGATAACATCCAGATGTCCATAGGTGGGAGGATCAAAGCTTCCCGGATAAATTGCAATACTCATACTGTGCCTTTCGCCTGCCTTTCCTCCGGCTTCAGGAAGATGTGCAGGTTTGTTTTATATTTTTTTATTCTGACGACTTCAAGCCCCAGCGCCTGCACATAGGAAAAATCCGTCTGCAGGGAGGCTTCCGTCACTATCAGGCTGTTTTCCCGCAGCCATCCGTATTCCGTAAGGTACTCCAGCGCCCTTCTTTCATACTGATGGTCATAGGGTGGGTCCATAAAGACCACGTCAAAGGGTTCTTCCGCCTGCCTTTGCAGGAAGGCAAATACGTCCGACTTCACCACGCGGCCCCTGTTGGAAAGCCGGGTGAACTTCAGGTTCTCCGTAATAACGCCATAGGCTTCTCTTCCGCTTTCCACAAAGCAGGCAAACTGGGCGCCGCGGCTTAAGGCTTCGATGCCGATGCCGCCGCTTCCGGCAAACAGGTCCAGAAAACGGCATCCCGGAAGCCGTGGATTGAGCATATTGAAGAGGGTTTCCTTGATCCGGTCCGTGGTGGGCCGGGTACCCATGCCTTTGACGGTTTTAAGCGGCAGGCTTTTTGCCGTTCCGGAAATGACTCTCATTGCCGCATGTTCTCCCGCCAGTCAAAATCGCCCCTTGCCAGGCCCATAATCAGAGATTCGGCCGTGGCGATGTTGGTGGCCAGGGGAATGTTGTACTGGTCGCAGGAACGGATGATGATGTAAGGATCCGGTTCCTTGATGGTTGCCATGTTCGGATTGTAAAACAGAATCACAAGGTCAAAGCCGCCCCGCTCGATCATTTCGGTAAACTGCTTCTCTCCGCCCACGCTGCCGGCCAGGAATTTGTGTACCCGCAGAGAGGTGACACTTTCGATGCGCCTGCCGGTGGTGCCGGTGGCATACAGTTCATGACGGGAAAGAATGGTTTTGTAAGCTATGCAGAAATCTTCCATGAGGCTTTTTTTGCTGTTGTGTGCCAGAAATCCGATATTCATCCTGTCCTCCTTGGAAACTGTAGTCGTTGATCAATTATAGCAGAAAAACCGGCGCTTCACAACTCCAAATTGTTCTCCAGCATCTGCTCGGAAAGCACTGCATAAAGGGCGGAATGCTCCTCAAATGTCAGTCCGGGATCCTCTTTTAACAGCGTATCCGCGCAGGCTGCCGCATCTTTAAGGATACCGGCGTCCGAAGCCGGATCCGCAAGGATAAAACCGGATTCACCGCTCTGTCTGATGCCGAACAGGTCTCCCTGTCCGCGGATTTTCAGGTCCTGGGCGGCAATATAAAAGCCGTCGTTGGATTCTTCTATGATCTTCAGCCGCTCCGGCGTTTCTCCGCCTTCTCCGGATTTGACAAAGATGCAGTAGGACTGGGCATCTCCCCGGCCGACTCTGCCCCGCAGCTGGTGTAGCTGGGCAAGACCGAAGCGGTCCGCGTTCTCAATCAGCATGACCGTGGCATTCGGAACGTCCAGGCCCACCTCCACCACCGTGGTTGCGGTGAGAATCTGGATCCTGCCTTCGGCAAATTCCTCCATGACCCGGTTCTTGTCTGCGGTATTCATCTGGCCGTGGAGCACGCCGATATTCACCTCCTTCGGAAAGATTTTCCGTAAGGCGCTGCTGTATTCCGTGACGTTTTCCACGGGGAATTCCTCGTTGGGCTCCACCATCGGACAGATGACGTAGGCCTGCCTGCCCTCCTCTATCTGCTTCCCGATGAAGCGGTAGGCGGTCTTCCGGTAGGTGGTGTCAACCACCGCATTTTTGATGGGCAGGCGTTTTGCAGGCAGCTCATCCAGCACCGACATGTCCATATCCCCGTAAAGAATAAGGGCCAGGGTGCGGGGGATCGGCGTCGCGCTCATCACACAGGTGTGGGGCAGGTCTCCCTTGTCCGTCAGGCCCGCGCGCTGGGCCACGCCGAAGCGGTGCTGCTCATCTGTGATGACAAGGCCTAAGTTTTTGTATTCCGCCTTTTCCTGGAAAAGGGCGTGGGTGCCGATGACCAGCTGGATTTCTCCCTCCTTAAGCCCACGGTAGATCTCTTTCTTTTCCTTAGCCGGCGTGCTTCCCAGAAGAAGGACAGGCCGGATGCGGGTCAGGCCGTTTTCCTCCAGGAGGCGTGTAAAGGAGCGGAAATGCTGCCGCGCCAGGACCTCCGTGGGCACCATCAGGGCGCTTTGCAGGCCGTTTTCCGCAGCCAGCAGTATCGCCAGGAAGGCCAGAATGGTTTTGCCGCTGCCCACGTCTCCCTGGACGAGGCGCTTCATGGTCTTGTTCCCGGTCAGGTCGGCCTCCATCTCCTGCCACACCCTTTTCTGGGCGCCGGTCAGCTCATAGGGAAGGCTGCGGATGACCGCATCCGTCACCGGGCTTTTCTGCATGGGATGGGTATTGACCTCCTGCTCCGGGCCCTCCTTCAGCAGGGAAAGGCTTAAGCGGAACAGCAGAAATTCGTCAAATACAAGCCGGGTGCGGGCCTTCTGAAGCGCGGCTTCATTTTTCGGGAAATGAATGTTCTGCACCGCTTCATCCCTGTCCATGAGCTCATATTTCTCAAGAATGGAAGCAGGGAGATATTCAATCATCCGGTAGCGGTCCAGCACCTGTCTGACAGCTTTGGAAACGGTTTTATTGGACAGGCCGGACGTAAGACCGTAGACCGGCTGAATGGTTCTGCCCGCAGCCAGGTAGGCCTCCTCGGTGAAGACCTGGGGATGCTCGATAACGATCCGGTTACCCTTTTTTACCGTATTGCCCCGCAGGACCATCCGGCTGCCGCTTTTCAGGATACCGGATAAATAGGGCATATTGTACCAGACCGCCTCGAGGGAAACGCCGTTTTCCGTCTGGGAAAGCACCGTTACCGGCACCCTTCCCCTCCGGTTGACCACCGGCATCTTCCGTACGGTCAGCAGGACCGACTGGCGCATGCCGACACGGATGTGGGCTGCGTCCACCGGCTCCTCATAGACATCGTATGCTCTCGGATAATAATGAAGAAGCTGATTAAGACTGCCGACACCGACCTTCTTAAACAGCTTTTCCGTTTTCTCGCCGATGCCTTTCAGTGAACTCACTTTCAATTCATTCAGGGGGTTCGACGATTGCATATGAATTTTCTCCTGTAGCCGTCACTCGACGGAAATAATACAGTAGTAGACCGGCTGTCCGCCGTAGCTGATGCTGATCTCACAGTCCGGATAAAGCGCCTCCAGCTCTGCGCAGATTTCCTCTGCCTCTTCCTCGCTGCTGTCTTCGCCGTAATACAGGCAGATAAGGGAGGAATCCTCTCCTGCCATCTTCTTTACACTGTCCAGGGCCACTTCCTTCAGGTTGCTGCCGACGGCAAGAATGCCGTTGTCGCCGACGGACATGATATCATTTTCATGAATCTCATGCTCGTCAATATGGGTATCCCGGATGGCATAGGTGATGGAAGCCGTGGAGACGGTAGAAATCATGTCCAGCATGGCTTCCTTATTCTCCTCAGGCGTGCAGCCGGGATCAAAGCCCAGCTTTGCGGCAATGCCCTGGGGCATGGTCTTGGTGGGAATGACGATAAGCTGCTTGTCCTCCGTCATGATCGCCGCCTGGTTGGCTGCCATGATGATGTTGCTGTTGTTGGGGAAAATAAAGATGGTTTTCGCATTTACCTTTTCCACAGCATCCAGGAAATCATTGGTGGAGGGGTTCATGGTCTGTCCGCCGAAAATGATTTCGTCCACTTCCAGATCCTCAAACAGGGATTTGAAGCCTTCGCCGGAGCATACGGAAATAAAGCCGTATTCCGCGGCCGGTTCCGCAGCCTTTTCTTCGGCAGCTTCCGCCGCCTTATTCTCCTCTGCGAGGGCTTTAAGGGTCCTGGCCATATCCACTCTGGCTTCCTCAGCCGTCAGGCCCAGCACCTCCCTGTGCTCCTCACGCATGTTGTCAATCTTAATCCTGGACAGCTCGCCGAAGGTCAGCGCCTTGGTCAGCACCTGTCCGGGGTTATTGGTATGCACATGAATCTTGATCAGGTCATCATCCGGAACGAACACGATGGAATCGCCGATGCCGTTCAGGAAATTCTGCATCTCCTCCAGGCGCTCATCCGCAGCCGGTTCGGGAATGTTGATGATAAACTCGGTACAGTAACCGAAGGTAATCTCCGCATTTTCCTTAACGGTACGGATATTGCTTTTGCTTTCCTTTTCCTCCGCTTCCGCTGCAAGGGCAGAGGGATCCGTAACCGGCGTCTCGACAAAGACAGTGTCCTTTTCCAGATAGGCTTCATAGGCGCCGTGCATGAGAACCATCAGGCCCTGGCCGCCGGAATCCACCACGCCTGCTTCCTTCAGTACGGGAAGCATCTCCGGGGTCTTCTGTAAGATACGGTCACCTTCGGCAATGACCTGGGCCATATAGTCGGCAAAGCCCATGTCCCTGTCCGCAATCTCGGAGGATTTGCGGCCCATGGCCTTCGCTACGGTAAGGATGGTGCCCTCCTTGGGCTTCATGACCGCTTTGTAGGCGGTCTCCACCGCTCTTTCCACTGCTGCCGCAATCTGCAGGATGTCCGCGCTTTCCAGGTCACGGATGCCTCTGGTAAAGCCGCGGAGAAGCTGGGAAAGGATAACACCGGAATTGCCCCGGGCGCCTCTTAAGGAACCATGGGAAATTGCCTGGCACACCTCGTACATGGAACTTCCGGCGGTCTCCGTCAGCTCCTTCATGGCGGAAAGCGCCGTCATGGTCATATTCGTGCCGGTGTCCCCGTCAGGTACGGGAAAAACATTGAGTTCATCTATCCAGGCCCTGTTCTTTTCCAGGTTCCTGACGCCGGAAATGAACATTCTGTAGATCATTTCGGCAGTTATGATGTTTACAGACACATCAGAATCCTCCTTAATTAAAATGGATGTTCCCTTTGGCCGTCATCAGTCGATAACCCTGACGCCCTCGATAATGACACGGATATACTCAACCTTCATCCCCGTAAAGTCTTCCACCTGGAACCTTACGTTGCTGATAAGGTTTTCCGCCACGGCGCCGATGCTGATGCCATAGGAAATAATTACATGGAAATCAAGAGAAATCCTGTTGTCTTCTATTTTAATGGTGATGCCGTGCTTCAGGCTGTCACGGCGAAGCAGCTTCACCAGTCCGTCTTTCACATTGACGGCTGCCATGCCCACTATCCCGACACATTCCACGGCTATGCTTCCCGCGTAGGTGGCGATGACATCAGGATCAATGATGATATTTCCGAGATCAGTGGATAATCTTCCTTTCATGACAAGTCTCCTTTCTGATAGACTGGCATATAGTATACCAAATACTTCCGCAAAAAGAAACAACGATTTTTATTCTTTTTTCTGCGGGTTCTTTTCAATACTTCCGGACGGCTGCAAAAAATCCGTTTTTTGCGGAAATTTCTGCTTGCCAAAGGAAAAGCCTTCTGTTATAATGCCAATTTGTGAGTAGGTAATCGATTATTCATAATATAAAGTCAAGGGGGTGCAATTATGGCAAAGTGTTCAGTCTGCGGCAAGGGTGTTTATTTTGGAAACAATGTAAGCCATTCCCATAGAAGATCCAACAAGATGTACAGAGCCAATGTTAAGTCTGTACGCGTGAAGACCGAAGGCGGTTCCAGGAGAATGTACGTTTGTACTTCCTGCTTAAAGAGCGGCTGCGTAGAGCGCGCGTAATACGAAAACATCATCTGATAAAAAAGTCCGTCAAGCGACGGACTTTTTTATTTTCTCACTCTTCTGCTTTTTCGCATGAGGAATCCCCGACTTCGGAAAAAGCGGTTTCCGTGACAGCCAGCTCTTCGGCCTTTATGCCGAAGTCATGGAATACGGGGGCAAGCTTTTTTGTCAGCTCCCCGGAAAGGTCTTTCAGACAGAGATCTGCCCGGCAGCCTTCACCGGTTTCTTCTGCATATATCTCCCTCAGGGCATTCCTGCCGTAGGTTCTGATAACGCTTCTGATAAAATCCCGGATCCGGCGGCTGCCCTCCGCAGCAAGCTCCTCCGGCTTTATGCCGGATTTTGCCTTTCTTATCCGTTCCAGAAACAGGCCGCTGTCCTTAATGCGGAAAATAAGCCTTCCCCGGACAGGCAGGGCCGGTACTGCTTCCATATCGGAATCGGTTTCCGGTACCTCCCACTCCAGCACCGTTTTATCCGCAATGTTTACGAAATAAAGCTCCGCGGAGAAGGTACTGTCCTTACCGGAGGAAAAGAACAGGCTTTTATCCAGCTTTGGAAGATAAGCCTTCTTAAGGGTATATTCACCCCGGGAAAAGATGTCATAGGCTTTGCCGTGACGGAAAAATACGGCTTCCCGGCCTTCCGGGACAACAAGGACTTCGTCAAAGGCAAACTCCTCCAGAGGATGCTTCCAGACCGGCTCATCCTCTTTTCCTTCAAATCCTATACAGGCCTCTCCGCCTTCAACGGTCAGCTTTCCGGGCAGTTCCGTACTGCCTTTGAACATTCCGGACATTGCTTCCATCCTTTCCGTCCTTCAGACAACTGTCAGTCTTCCGTTTCAAAATCCGGTCCGATGTCCGTATTGGCCTTTTTGCCGGAAAAACGGTTGATCAGGTCCGGAACCATATCCATCACCTTGCTCATGAAGGACTGATCCTTCACGCTCATGATCTTGGCGCCGCTTTCATTGATGAGAAGAACGGCAGAAGGCGCAATCTTTGCACCGAGGCCGCCGCCGCCCCTGTTTTTGGCATTCTCCTCAAAGGCACCGGCACCGACGCCGAAGGAAACATCAGCCAGGGGGATGATGATATTGTCACCGAGATGGATGGCTTCGCCCACTACGGTCTTGGTGTTCACGAAACCGTCCATGCTTTTTAACATCGCTTCGATATTGTTCTTGAAATTGGTATTGTCTGACATGATTTCCTCCGTTTATTTTCTGCTCTTCAGCAGCTTTTTGATTTCAGGTGTTTTTAATATTTTCACGGCCTGTATAACCGTATAGACAATAAAGATCCGTCCGGCTATACGGACATCACATTCCAGTCTTTTCTGTGTGAAATCCGGTGTAATTTCCAGCTTTTCGGGTATCCAGCCCAGGAAGCAGCCCAGAAGTCCGGTCAGCATGCCGGTGTTTGCGGGACTGTCAAAGCCGAAAATCAGGAAGCCTTTGATTTTACGGGGGCGGATATGCTGCAAAAGGTTCATGACCAGGGGCTTTATGGTACCGAAGGCCTGCATGGCTTCCTTTGCCTTATCCAGTTTAGCACAGATATTTTCAAATGTTAAACTGAATTTTTCCCGTTTCTCCTTCAGCTTCCTGGCGGCCTTTTCAAAGCCGGAAAGCTCTTCCTCTTCGAAGAATTCGGGCTCTACGCCCTTCTCCCACACGTAATCCGTGGTTACCCTGCGGGAGGGAATGGTGGGCTTTTTCGCGGCTTCGGTATATTCCGGTCCGGCCTTCTTCTTTTTCCGCTTTTTCTTCTTCTTTTTCTTCTTTTTGTTTCCGTCCTTCGGTTTTTCGAGAAGCTTCCGTAGGGAAATGCCCAGGATGCGGATATCCCAGATGAATTTTTTCTCCGCACCGGTCAGTCCGAAGGAAACATACAGGAAGCCGAAAAGCCAGCGCACCGTCCCTTTCAGGACAAAATCTTCGCTTTTCGTTATCCTGACCCGGTAGACCACGGGAAGGAGGACAAGCCCGGCAACGATAATCAGCAAGGCGATGAGGATAACCTTGCCGAGTATGCCCAGTATGGTCAGTAATATAGTCATGGATTTGCTTCTCCGGCGATAGTATCAGGAAAAGTAGGCCCGGAAATCACAGTCCCCGGTTTCTTCGTAAATATCAAGCGCCATCTGCAGGACTACATCCAGCGCTTCCTTTCTTGTCAGGGCAATGCCTACAATTTTCGGCAGCGTCCGGTGAACCTTCCAGAAAATCAGCTGCTTGGTTTCGATGATGTCCAGCTGTTCGGCTTCATTGGCGGACAGGGTAATCAGATAGGCCTCGGGAAAGGCCAGTCCTTTTTCCACCACTGTCCGTATCTGATCCTTGAAGGCCTCCGCCTTTACGCCGACATACAGCCGGGAGCTCCACTGCAGCATATGCTTCACCTGCCCTTTAAGGCAAACCAGGTGCCGAAAATCCGCTGGGCCACTGCCGCCGCGCTGGTTCCCGTCTCCTGACCGCCTTCCAGTATTACCGTAACCACTATATCATAATTTCCCGTATCTGAAAATCCCGTAAACCAGCTGTGGGCATCATCGGGATTGTCATTGTACTGGGCCGTACCGGTTTTGCCGCAGATGCCGTAGGGAAGCTCGGAAAGGCCGGAGGCAGTACCGTCGGTAACCACGAGCCGCATCATCTCCTTTAAGGCTGCCGCCTCCTCCGTGCTCATGACCCTGCCAAGGCTTTCCGCCCTGTTGTCCGTCAGCTTTGTGCCGCTGTAGGAGGCCGTGCCCAGAACATAGTTCGGTTCAGACATGATACCCCTATTGTATACGGCAGAGGTGATCATTGCAAGATGCGCCGGCGTCATCAGGGTATTTCCCTGGCCGATGGCGGTCTGCATGGTCAGGCCGTCCGCCTTCGCGGTGGTGAGGGAATACCGGCTGGCAGTGCTCGGCAATGCCAGGTCAAATTTCCGGTTAAAGCCCAGGTTGTCCGTAATCGTGGCCAGGGTCCTGCCGCTTAAACATTCCGCTGCAATATAGGCAAAGGCACAGTTGCAGGAATGGGCAAAGGCTTCAGAGAGTGTCTGGTCCCCGTGGACCGCGCCGCCGGAGCAGTGAATGGTATACCCGCCGCAGGTATATTCTCCCGTACAGGTATAGTGAAAATTGTTGTCCGAGCCGTATTCCCGTAAATATGCCAGCGCGGTTGCTATCTTGAAGGTGGAGCCGGGGGGATACAGGCCCTGGAGCGCCCGGTTCAGGAAGGGGCTGCCGGAGGCTTCGTCGTTCAGGATTTCCCATTCCTCAGACACCCGCACCGGATTGAAATCCGGCTTGCTGATGTTGGCCAGCACACTGTTGTCCGAGGCATCCAGGACGATAACAGCGCCACGCATTTCTCCCATGATGTCGTACACAGCCTGGGAAAAATCCAGGTCAAAGCTGGTGATGACCGAATCGCCCCAGGTTTTTTCTCCTCTGGCTTCGTTGATAATCTGCTCGGAAACGGGCACATGGCTTTCCACCAGAAGATGGTTCTGGGTGGCCTCAAGCCCCGCGCTGCCGTAATCAGAATAGCCCACCGTCTGGGCAAACAGGCTGCCGCAGGGATAGATGCGGGTTTCGCTGCCGTCATCACCCACAGAGGTGTAGGCAATGGGCCTGCCGTCCCTGGCAAGAAGGCTGCCCTTGATAATGCTGCTGCTGGTTTTCGTTTCCCTGGTATTATAGGGACTGTTCAGCAGAGCGCTGCTCTCCCGCAGCTGGAAATAGACCATATAGCCTATCATGGCCACAAAAATGAGCACGAAAACAGCAGAGGCAGCCTTGTAGGCCCTTCCCCTGACCGGTTTATCCTGACGGTTATTCAGTTCTTCCGGAAAATTTTTATCCTTCAACGTTTTTTCCTTCCGCTTTCTGTTTCCTTAAAACCCGCCCGGCATTTATCTGTTCCGCGGTTCATTGTTTTTCAGCTTTGTATTGGCAAAGAAATCCTCGTCTATATTCTGTCTGCCGTTTTCCTGCCTTGGCGGCCGGTTCTGGGACTGCTGCCTTACGGCGTTTGTACTGCCGGAGGCTTTCTGCTGCTGCCTGAGCCGTTCGATTCTCTCCCTCTCCCGCCTCTGCCTTTCGGCCAGCTCTCTTTCCCTGCGCAGCTGCTCCTGCCGCTGCCGTTCTTCCTCCTCCAGCTCGCGCAGCTCCTCTTCATAGAGAAGCTCCTGCATTTCCTCCGGGGTCATTTCCTCGTAGGGATCCTCCTCGTGCCGGATGATGTACAGGCCCTGGACGATGGCCAGCATGAACATGGTACACATGAGGGAGCTGCCGCCGTAGCTGACGAGGGGCAGGGTGACGCCGGTCATGGGGATGAATTTTGTGGTGCCGCCCACGGTCAGGAAGACCTGGAAGGCATATTCCACGCCAAGGCCCAGGGCAATGAGCTTGTAAAAGGGCTTTTCCAGCCGCACCGCGATACTGACAATAAGAAGATAAAGGCACAGGCACAGGGCCACCAGGCAGATGGCGAAGAGAATGCCCATTTCCTCGCAGATGGCCGCAAAGGTGAAATCCTGCCGCACCAGGGGGATCATTTCCGGCGTACCGTTAAAGAGGCCGGTACCGAACCAGCCGCCGGCGCACAGGGAAAACAGTGCCTGGATAATCTGGTAGCCGGTGCCGGAATAGTCGGCGAAGGGATTCATCCAGACAGCCACCCGCACCCGGATGTGGGAAAACAGCCTGTAGGCGGCAACGGAGGCCGCAGCCATGCCGCCGACACCCACGAAGAAATACCGGAATTTCCGGGTGGCCGTAACCACCATCACAATATAGGCGACAAAATAGATAAGGGCCGCGCCCAGGTCCTTGGACACCACCAGTATAAGCACGTGGATGCCGGCAACGATGGTAACCCGGAACACCTGGGCAAAGTCCGTCGCCTTATTGAGCATGGCGGCGATAAAAAATACAAAGGTGATTTTGACGAATTCGGAAAACTGGAAGGTTATGCCGAAGATTTCGATGGACAGCCTGCCGCCCCGGAAGACGCCGCCCAGCACAAAGACCGCGCCGAGCAGCAGTATGCCCACCACAGCGAAAAAGGCGCCCATGTTTTCCAGCTTTTTGGCCTTCCGGATGATGACCGGAATGATGAGGGACACCACCATGGCCAGGCAGGCTATGATGAGCTGCTTGAGGGCGGTTTCCCTGCCAAGCCTGGTCTGGATGACGATGCCCACGGAGAGAATCATGTTCATCAGATAGACCAGAAGCAGGGAGCTTGCCGGGTAAAGCACATGGTAGAGGATGCTGGAGATAATGATATACAGCATCAGCAGGCCGAATATCACCAGGACATCGGTCTCAAAGGTCTGGAAAAAGAGCATGGCAAAGCAGGTGATGTTGAAAAAGACAGTGAACACCATAAGGGATCCCAGTCTGCCCCTGCGGACATACGGATCCCTGGTTTTCAATGCTGAAAAGGTTATCAGGGTAAAGATAACCATAAACAGCAGAATCACATATCTAGATAAATCAACAATCAGTCTGCTCATTCAGACACCTCTGCTGAAATGTCCCCGGGTAAACCGGAAATCTTCCCGGTAATCCGTTCTTCCGCCCCGGAAAATCTCGAAAACGGCTTTCAGAACGGCTTCCGTCTCCTTGCGTGTTTCAAAGGTAAAGCTTATCCGGTATCCTTCGGCATTTAAAGCTTTCAGCTTCTGTGCGCTGCCCAGAAGGCTTAAGGGTACCGAGTTGTAAATAATATTGCGGCAGGTGCTGCAGTCCAGGACCACCGGGAAAACCGTCCCGGTCCGGTCCTTAAGGGTCCACACACCGCCCTTTCCGATACAGGAAGCATAATTTTTCCGAAGGCACTGGGCGGAAACCATCAGATGGGTTCGGCCGTACACCACCAGCTCGCTCTTCGAGAGATCCTGGCCCTTCAGTTCCCCGTAATTCAGCTCCAGAGGCGCGGTAAAGGCCGAAATGCCCAGAGCGGAAAGATAGTCCCGGGCATAGCTGTTCATGGTGTAGAGGGTGTAATCCGCGCGGACCCGGTCTGCCAGGCCGCGTTTAATCAAAAGGCCCAGATCCTCCGCATTGCGCACCAGGAAGGAATACCCGGCTTTACAGGCGGTTTCCAGTGCTTTTTCGTATTTCTTCTGCGTGTCCTCGTCCGTGATATAGGGAAGCTCCAGCCAAATTTCCGTACCTGAAGCCATCAGTTTATCACAGGTGCGTGTTTTTTCTGTGTCCGGATTGTTTATAAAGGAAAGGGGTATATAAAGCCGGTCCGGATGAAACTCCTGAACGGCTTTAAGCTGCTCCTGCGTGGAAACGCTGACTGCCAGAGCCGGCTTTTGGATTTCTGCCTTCTTTTCCGCCCGGGGGATTTCCGGCCGGGTCAGGGCAGGTCTTCTGTAGCTTCCGCATTTTTCCTGCCGGAAGGCTGACAGGGCATCCCGACGCAGGCTGTTCTGCCTGCCGGCCGCAAGGAAAAGTCCGTCCTCCACATGGACCGCAAGGGAGGAAAAGGTAAAATCCGTATTACCGGTTTTTGAAAGCCTGCTTTTCAGCTCTTCGGCGCTTAAGGGACTGTTTTTCGCTGTGTCGGGAATATCGCCCCTGTAAGTTACCGTCAGGCTGCCGTCGGAAAGCATGGCAGAAGCCGGACATTCTTTTTCCAGGGCAAAGGAAGCCGTAAGGGGAAGCTGCAGCTTCCGGCCGATGATTTCCTCATTCAGTCTCTGATACAGGGCATCCGCCTGTTTCTGCCGGGAAACCGAGAGTTTTTTGTTGGCAAGGGCCATCATGGAGGGCCCGTTGTGCTGGAAATAATAGCTTTTATGAAAGCCGTCCCGGTTGTTCAGGGCCAGAAGATCCGCCTTATCGGAGGGATCAAGCAGCTGCTCTTTATTTCCTTCCAGTATCCGATCCAGGGCTTTCCGGTATACGGAAACCACGCCGGCCACATATTCGGGCCGTTTCATCCGGCCTTCGATTTTAAAGGAGCATACCCCGGCGGAAAGGAGATCCGGAAGAAGTTCCACGGTACACATATCCTTTGTATTCAGGGCGTAGGCATTTGTTTCGTCCGATACCTGCTTCTTCCTTTCATCGTATACGGTATAGGGAAGCCTGCAGGGCTGGGCGCATTTTCCGCGGTTACCGCTTCTGCCCCCGATAAAGCTGCTCATCAGGCACATGCCGGAGACGCAGTAACAGAGGGCGCCGTGAACAAAGCATTCAATTTCCATATCCACGTGTTCATGGATGGTTTTAATCTGGGAAAGGCTCAGTTCCCTGGCGGGCACGATCCGGGAAACCCCGAAATCCTTCAGAAGCGACGCAAAGGCCTCCCCTGTCACCGCCATCTGTGTGCTGGCATGCAGGGCAAGGCCCGGAAAGGTGTTTTTTATATACAGAAGCGCGCCGAAATCCTGGACGATCACCGCGTCCAGGCCGGCTTCGTACAGAGGAAGGAGGAACTCGTACAACGCCGGGACTTCCTCTTCCCTGCAGAGGGTATTTACGGTCAGGTAGAGCTTCCTGTCATGAAGATGGGCCAGGTCGATGGCAGCCAGGAGCTCTTCCTCCTCCAGGTTGCCTGCAAAGGCCCGGGCGCCGAAACGGTTTCCGCCTAAGTAGACCGCATCCGCCCCCGCTGACAGGGCAGCCTGAAAGGCCGCAAAGGTCCCTGCCGGCGCCAGAAGTTCAGGCCTGCTCATGAATCGGAAAGTCTCCTCTTGAGTTCTTCGTTCTCCGCCTGCAGCTTCTGCAGTTCAATCTGGGCGGCAACCAGCTCCTGCTTGATGTCGTAGGCTTCGCTGTTCTGGTTCTCCATATCGTTTTCCAGGGCTTCCGCCTGGCTCTTCGCCTTGAAGTAATCGTCTGCAATATTCAGCTCCAGAAGGAGATTTTTCAGTTCGGGAGACAGTCTGCGGTATCCGCCGGCTTCCGTCAGTTCACGGATTTTATGATTCAGATAATTGGCTACCTTCTGCAGGTATTCCTCGCTCTCATACCCGCCGAGGGTAATCATCTTTCCGTCAATCATCACTTTCACAGAATTCTTGCTGGGCATTTCTCTTTCTCCTTCTAAGGCTTATTTTTCAATATAGGTTATGCCGAGATGGCGGTAGGCTGCTTCCGTGGCCACTCTTCCCCGGGGCGTCCGCATCAGTAGGCCGATCTGAATCAGGTAGGGTTCGATGACGTCCTCCAGGGTGCCGCTGTCCTCTCCAATGGCTGCGCAGAGGGTATCCAGGCCGACCGGACCCCCGCCGAAGAGGTCAATGATGGTGGTCAGTACTCTTCTGTCCACCGGGTCAAGGCCCTTCTTGTCCACATCCAGAAGGTCCAGGGCTTCATTGGCCACATAGGAGGTAATGATACCGTCGTAGCGGACCTGGGCGTAATCCCTGACCCGTTTGAGCAGGCGGTTGGCCAGACGGGGCGTGCCTCTTGACCTTTTTGCCAGCTCAACGGCGCCGCTGTCGGCAATTTCAACCCCCAGGACATTGGCAGAATTGCGGATAATCTGGGCAAGCTCGGGAATGGTATAGTATTCCAGGTGATGCAGAACACCGAACCGGTCCCTTAAGGGCGCGGTCAGAAGGCCGGCCCGGGTGGTTGCGCCGATCAAGGTGAATTTCGGCAGCTCCAGGCGGATGGATTTGGCTGCTGAGCCTTTGCCGATGAGAATATCGATGGCAAAATCCTCCATGGCCGGGTAAAGCACCTCCTCCACCTGGCGGTTCAGCCGGTGGATTTCATCCACAAAGAGGATATCCCCCTCCGAAAGGCCGTTCAGGATGGCGGCCATCTCGCCGGGCTTTTCGATGGCGGGTCCGCTGGTCACCTTCATGTTGACCCCCATCTCATTTGCAATGATGCCGGCAAGGGTGGTCTTTCCCAGTCCGGGAGGACCGTAAAACAGGATGTGGTCCAGGACGTCTTCCCGCTGCTTCGCGGCTTCGATATATATTTTCAGTGTGCTTTTGGCCTTCTCCTGCCCTATATACTGCTGCAGGGTCCGGGGCCGCAGGCTGGTTTCAAACCTCTTCTCCTCCTCAAGGACAGAGGTTTCAATCACACGTTTCTCCATATACGGTATCCTTTAGAATAAATGCTTCAGTGCGGCTTTGAGCAGAGCGCCGGTCTCGGAGGATCCGGTTTCTGCCAGGGCATCCCGGACAGCCTTCATGGCCTCCGCCCTGCCGTAGCCCAGAGCCACAAGGGCAGCGGCAGCTTCCGAAACCGCCGCATTGTCCGAACCGGCATGGTCGGCAGCGGCTGACGGCTCTTCCTCTCCGGGGGGCAGCAGGTCTTCCAGCTTAAAGGCATCCTTAAGCTCCAGGATAACCTTTGCCGCGGTTTTCTTCCCGATGCCCGGCGCCTTGGAAAGCTGTCTGGTATCCTCGGTGAGCACCGCGTAGCGCAGCTCCTCCGCGGAAAGAACGGACAGAACCCCAAGGGCGGCCTTCGGACCGATGCCGTTGACGCCGATGAGCAGCTTGAAGGCCTCCAGATCCTCCTTTTTCGCGAAGCCGTAAAGGCTCAGGGAATCCTCCTTGACGGAAAGATAGGTATACAGCTTCACCTCCTGTCCCCTGGAAAACGCACCCTGCAGCAGGGAGGTGGGAACAAAGATGCGAAAGCCGATACCGTCCCTGTCCAGGATGACACAGTCGGGACGAACCTCTTCCAGAATGCCCTTTACATAACCGATCATTATCTGTCCTCTTTATTCAAAGCATAGTTTGTGTTATTATATCACAAACGGAGATTTTGTAAAATGGTCATATATGAAGAAATTCCGATAAATTCGCTGAAAAGCCAGGCGTATTTATCCGAAAACGTACTGTATTTTGATATTGAAACCACCGGGCTTTCCTGGCATACCTCCCATCTTACGGTCATCGGCGCTGCTTACCGCAAGGGAGAGCTTCTCCGGGTGGTCCAGTATTTTGCCGACAGGCCGGACCGGGAAGAGGCGCTCCTTACGGATTTTTCCGCCCTGGCCGCACCCTTTGACACGGTTGCCCATTTTAACGGGGCCACCTTTGACATCGGTTATGTGGCCGGCAAATGCAGTTTCTACGGGCTGCCGGACCCCTTTGAAGGAAAGGCATCCCTGGATCTTTACCGGTACTGCAGAGGCTGCAAAGACCTCTTCGGCCTGGAAAACCTGAAGCAGAAAAGCCTGGAAAAGCTCTTTTCCTTCCCCAGGAAAGACACCATAAGCGGCGCGGACTGCATTACCTGCTACAGGGATTTTGTCGCCTTCGGCGATACGGCAGCCCGGGATGCCATCCTGCTGCACAACAAGGAGGACGTGGTGGGCCTGTGCGAGCTGACCGGCCTGCTGGCCTTTGACGCCTTCAGAAACGGCGCCTTTACCGTTGCCTCCGCAGCTGCCAAGCAGGGAGGCCTCGTGCTGCGCCTGGCGCTGGAGCAGCCCCTTCCCTTCCTGCTTCGCCGGCAGAAAGGGGTCTACAGCCTGGATGCCCGGGGAGAGGAAGCTGTTCTCACGGCCGCCGGCGTCTCCTCTACCCTTTATTACTACTTCTCTCACTACCGGGATTATTTCTATCTTCCCGAGGAGGACCGGGCCGTGCACAAAAGCGTGGGCATTTACGTCGATCCGGCTTACCGGGTAAAGGCGACAGCCGCCACGGCTTATGAGAAAATTTCAGGCTTCTTTATTTACCAGCCCTGTGCTATAATTGAGCCGTGCTTCCGCCCGGACAGATCCTCTAAGCTGACCCTGTTTCCGGCGGAAAAGCTTCCGCGTCCGGAGGATCCGGTATGGAAACGCTACACGGCGGAAGTGATTAAGACATTGATGAAAAAAGAACCAGGAGGAAAAGCAAATGTCTGAACCAGCCATTCTCAAAACCAGATATGACAGCCATCCCGCTGCCGTATATCTTACCATTTCCAATTTGGAGGCGGCCAATTCCTTTACCCAGGAAATGTTCCGCCAGCTTATCGACTACATCCGGGAAGCAAATGAAGACCCGACGGTGAGGGTTATTGTCCTTCGGGGCGACGGAGACAGATTCTTCAGCTCCGGCCTTTCCATGGAAATGCTGGACAACATCAATACCACGGATGCCAAGATGGCCCAGTGGAAGCTGGGAAAATGGGCAAGGGAAGCCATGGCGGAAAGCAACAAGATCATCGTTTCCGCAGTAAAGGGCGCCTGTGCCGGCGCAGGCTTTGAGCTGTCCCTGTGCGCAGACCTTATTTATGCCTCCGACAAGGCCAAATTCGTACTGCCGGAATTCAATATCGGACTGATTCCCGGCTGCGGCGGCGCGCTGAACCTGCATAAGAAAATCCCCTACAACCGTTTCTTCGAGATGATCACCTTCTGCGAGCGCATGAAGCCCGAAGAAGGGCTGAAATGGGGCATCATCAACAAGGTATTCCCCGTAGATGAGTTTGACGCCTCCGTGGAAGAGCTGGTAAAGAAGCTCTGTGAACGTCCTCCGCTGTCCGTAAAGGGCTTCAAGGAGCTGCTGCGTACCCAGGCTGTCCTCGGCGAGGAAGCCGCTTTCCGCAAGGAATACGACTTGAGCGTGGACCTGATGTCCACCAAGGATTTCCAGAATGCCGTAAAGGCCTTCCGGGCCAAGGAAGCGCCGGTGTTCAAAGGCGAATAAGTGCAATTAAAATGCTACCACGAACATTATCGGAAATGTTTGTGGTAGCATTTGTCACAGCAGGGGAATCTCCAGGTGGGAGGAAGTATTCTGCCGCAGTATCTGCAGGTTCGGATGTAGGCATCCTTGTCCTGCTCAAGAAATGCATTGATGCGTTCGCACAGCTGCCGCTTCTCTTCCATCCGGTCCTCTTCTATGCCGATGACCCGCAGCAGCTGGTGACGGATGTCCAGCTCCCGGTAACGGTGTTCGCACTCCTCCAGGGTATCGGTCCCGGAGAAGGGCTCGGGAAGGGGCTGGTCGTTCAGGATATTCAGGGAGCAGTCGAACCAGTAGGAAAGCAGCTGCTCATCCTCAACGTCAAAGGGACAGGTAATCAGCCGGTATACCAGATGCTTCTGCCCTTTGTTCGTGTAACGGCTTAAAAACCGGTAAATCCGGATGGCATCCGACATGTCCGCCCGGGTTACGCCGGGTATCTTAGGAAGATTCTGCCAGGCATTTAAAAGGTCAGAGATCTTATAGTCGGAATCCATGGTTTCTTCCGGGAAGGGAATGGTCAGGTTTTTAAGCTCCCTGTCCGGTCTTTCAAGTCCGTCTCTTATCAGCTCCGGCTCTGCCATGGAGAGTACGAAGCCCTCGTCATAGATACCGAATCTGCCCGCCCTTCCGGCAATCTGCTTGATTTCGTCGGGATACAAAGGCCTGGTCCGCACACCGTCGTATTTGACGGCTTCACAGAAAATGACCCTGCGGATGGGAAGGGAAACGCCCATGCCGATGGCATCCGTAGCCACCACCGCAGTGGTTTCCCCGTTCTCAAATTTCCGGATTTCCTCCTTACGGGAAGCGGGCGGCAAAGCGCCGTAAATCACGCTGGCCTTGATACCCTGCTTTTCCAGGGTGGCCGCGACGGAAAGCACGGCCCTTCTGGAAAAGACGATAAAGGCATCTCCGTCCGCCGCTTCCTTAAAGTCATCGAAGGGACCCGCAAAGGTCAGGGGCGTCAGCCTTTCATGTCTTTCCAGGGTGTATTCCGCCCCGAAGCTTTCAAGAATGCCGCAGATGAGCTTTTCCGCCTGGGGTGCCAGACAGATGTGCACCTCTTTGGCCGGCACGAGGAAAATGGCCTTCAGCCATCTGTCGCCTCTCTCCCTGTCGGTGATCATCTGGGCTTCGTCGATGACCGCCGTCTGCACAGGCGTCTGGAAATCACAAAGCTCGATGGTGGAGGCCACGTAGGCCGCGCCGGGCACCTCGATATGCTCCTCACCGGTCAGAAGATCGCAGTAATGCCCTTCACTGTTGAGGGTTTCATACATCTCAAGGGCAAGAAGCCGCAAGGGTCCGAGATAGGTACCGGTTTCCGATTCCTTCAAGGCCTTCATGGCGCTGTAGGTTTTCCCGCTGTTGGTGGGGCCTACATGCAGGGTGAATTTCCGGGAAAGCCGGGCGGCCTGTATCCTGTACTGATCGATGTCAAAGCCGGACAGATACCTGTAAAGCTCTTCCTGCTTCCTTTTCTCCCGCTCCTGCCTTCTTTTCTCCTTCTGCCTGGCTCTTTTCACCTCCGGCAGCCGCAGCGCCTTTTCCACATCCTCCGGCTTCCAGTACTGGACCCGGGTATTTTTTCTATGGGCCGTTCGTTCCAGATACGGCGCAGGAAAATACTGCTCGATCACATGCTTCGGCAGGCCGTATTTGTCCATGATATTCTGCTGGGTATACAGTCTGCCGCTTTTTCTGCTCATGCTTATCTCCTGTCAGGGTACGGATCAGTTATTTGCATACAGGGTGATTTCCGAGATACAGGTATCATCCCACATGGCATTCTTATATACGCTGTCAATGGTCACGGTCAGCTGTGATGCGGATACCGCCTTCTGGAAATCAATGCAGTATTCGGTCTGCCCGTCGGGAATGGTCACCCGGAAGCATTCCCCGTCCAGCCAGACGGAAAGCTCCTTGGGCCTGGTGTTCTCGGAATAAATCTGCGGTGTACGCCAGTTGCCGGTCTTGATGCACATGTACCGGACGTTGTAAGTCTTGTCAAAGGTAAACCATACGGATTCGCCTTCGCCGTAGCCGTCCACACCTTCCTGCCAGGAGGTGATTTCATTGCCGTCCACGGCCATTTTCGCGGAATTGTCCGTTCCGTCGGGCTGGTGCAGCTCGCTGGTGGAGTAGGCGGCGTTCATTCTTACGACGGTATAACCGCTGTAATTCCGGCTGCTGGCCCTGACCACCTCAGCCTCATTGGCAGTCTTGCTGTCCTCCGCTTCCTCTTCCGAGGAGGATGCAGCGGTGCTTTCTTCCCCGCTGCTGCTCTCTTCTTCCTCTTCCGGCGCCTGGGTGGGTTCGGGCGTAACGTATTCACCGCGATCGTCCACATTGGCCAGAAGGGTTTCCTTCTTCATGCCCTGGTTTCCGCCGTTTGCACAGCCGGCCAGAAGAAGCGCAAGAACAAGCAGTACGCACAAAACAGGTTTTACGGTTTTTGCATGTTTAAACTTTGTTTTCATGTTCATTTCCACTTAAGTATCATATTCCTTGCATAAAGGTTATCAGTAACGAAGTGCGGAAATCACGGTGACCTCCCACACATTGATGTTTTCCGCCCATATCTGCGGGAACTGGTCCTGAATATAAGGACAGGTACCGCTTCCCACCTCCACCGTCAGGGAGGGAATCTGGCAACGGTAGATTCCCCAGTCGCTGTACCCGGCCGGGTCCACCGTGGAGTAATTGCTCTCCAGGGGATAGCCGGTGACGGAGGAAATATCGTTGGCAAAGGCCAGGGCCTTATCATATATGGGTTCGATGTTGGCAAAATTCCAGTAAACCAGCTGCCCCTGGGCATGATAGCTGATCGTCCTCGAAAAGCCCGAAGCGGCGGTCAGGGATATCAAAGCCCCGGCTTCCGGTGTGGACCCGGGAAATTCTCCCTTGTAATGATCGGCGGAAGGATGGCCCAGGCCGTCATTGTATTCCTCCCAGAAGGCGTCGAAATTGCGGTTGACGTCCACGCCGGAGGCATTTGCCTTCCAGCGGTCCAGGTAGGTCTGGGAAAGGTCGCTGCCGTCCATGGCCGCGATATTGTATATCCCGGAGAGAACCTCCTCCGTCTGTATGCCCGCAAGGCCGTACTGGCTGATGCTGATGCCGTCGGGGTTGACCATGGGCACGACGTGGATCGCGCACCGGTTCCACATATCCCGGTAATCATATTCACCGAAATTGATGCCCTCCCGGCAGTGGGACAGGTACACCGCCATCTGCTTCATGACCAGCTGGCTTGTGATGTACTCCCGGCCGTGGGTACCCGCGTTAATCAGTACACGCACCGGCGCGTCGGGATTTCCCACGATAAAATGGAGGATTTCCCTGCCGTCAGCGGTTGTACCCAGGGAATCCATGGTGAGGTATTCGGGATACAGGGAAAGAAGGATTTCCCCGTCCCGGACCATATCCGCATAGGAATACAGGCCCTCATCCTTCAGTACCTTCAGGTCATCCACCGTATAGACGGGCGCTGCCGGCTCCTCAGGTATTTCTTCCGTTTCTGCCGAAATGACCTCATCTGCAGGCGCCGTTTCCGCAGGTACGGTCTCCTCTTCGGGAACTGCAGGTTCCTCAGAGAGGATTTCCTGTTCGGGATACGCCTCCGCCTGCCCGGTTTCGGAAAGTGCCTGCGTCTCCTCATAGGGGATGCTTTCGGACTCCGGCGTCTTATCTTTTGCGCATCCGGTCATAAAGACAAGAAGCCCTGCCAGGAACAGAGACGTAAAACAAGGAATCAGTTTACGCATCGGCTATTCTCCTGTGAATCAGGGACATCAGTAAAGTCCCTGGATTTCGTATTCCATGTCAGAATAGGAAAAGCTCACCTTGAAAATATCGCCGACGTCCTTGTCGTCAATTTCCCAGTAGAAATGGATGACGTCTCCGTTCTTTATATTCTCATAGACGTCCAGATAGCCGGAAACTGGGGTAACGCCGCCGCTGCCCTCACCTTTGAGGAAGCTGGTAACCAGTGTCGAATCATCCACCAGGCCGCCCACAAGCTCATTTGCCAGGTCTCCGTAGATACCATAATCTTTGGTGGACACGCCGAGCATCAGGTCCGTCAGCTTTGAGCGGTTCTTATCCGTAACCTTAAAAAGATCCGGGTTTTCTTCCACGAGCCTGTCCACATCAATGACGGCAGAGGCGGTGCCGCTTCCGTCATAGCCGCTTACGGTAACCTTCAGGTATTTGTTAAGGTCAACCACGGTTCTCCGGTTGGACAGGAAGAAAAAGGCGCCTATGGCCGCAGCCGCTACGATAATGATGGCGATAACGGCAATCTTTACGTTCTTTCCGCCGCCGGAGGGCCGTACCGGCGTTTTGACATTCTGCCGGTTTGTGGGCCGGTTTCCGCCGGTATTGGACGTATTCCGCGTATTCCGCTGGTTTGTGCCGGTATTCGAAGTCTGCCGGGTCGGTCTTGTATTTTCCGTTGTCTGCCGGTTCGGTCTCGTATTTTCCGCCGGCTGCCGGTTCGGCTGCGTGTTTTCCGCCGGCTGCCGGTTCGGTCTCGTGTTTTCTGCCGGCTGCCGGGTCGCTCCGGTATTCAGGCTGCCCTGCCGGACGCCGCCTGCGGACTGGGTCTTCAGGTTCGGCTGGCCGGTGCCGGTATTCTGCGGAGTCCGGCGTATATTTTCGTTCTGCACAGTCTGGCGGACAGGTTCGGCCTGCCGCACGGGCGGTACGGGCGGTGCCGGCGTCTCTTCAACATTCTGGGGGAAAGGATCCTCTTCTATCCGCGTCCCGCAGACCGGACAGAAAAGGGCATCATCGGGAATTTTGGTTCCGCATTCAGGACAAAACATGGTGTACTCTTCCTTTCATAGTTAATCAAGCAGTTTGCTGCCGCAGTTGTTGCAGAAGCGGGAATCGGGCAGATTCACCGTTCCGCAGACGCTGCAGATGTTTTCCTGCGGTTCGACGTATTTTGTTCCGCACCGGGCACAGAAGATTTCCACATCCTTCATTTCCCGGCCGCAGCCCGGACATATCTTCTTTGCCGCGGTACTGCCAGGCGCAGGCATGGCAGCCGGTTCGGGTTCCGGCGCAGGTACGGAGGGCCTGACCGGGCCGGTGCCTCTGTTCTGGTAGGCATTGATCCTGCCCGACACATTTACGGCGGTATTGCGGCCGTTGGCTGACGTGCCTGCGGCAGGCGTATTTCTTCTGCTGTTATATTCGGATGCAGAGGTATTTCTTACCCTTGTGTCCACCGGCTGCTTCTGCGCCGTATTTCCGGACGGCGCGGCAGTGGGCCTTGTATTTGCCCGGACAGGCTTTCCCCTTCCGTTCTTCAGGGATGCCAGCAGTCCCGCATAGCCGGTTTCCGTATCCATCCTTCCGATGGTTATCAGCAGGCAGGTGAACAGCAGAAAGATGATGAACAGGAAGGTAAGGAAAAATACCAGGCCCGTGGGGCCGGTTTCCCTGTACCTGTAGTAGGAATACCGGTACATCTGTCCCGAGGAAAGATTGACGAAGCCAATCCACAGGAACAGGTCAATGACGGTAAGAATGGTCATCACCAGGGCTGTCTTCCGGTAGTTTCCGTCCTTTTTCAACAGGCCGATGAGGGAAATTATCGACATGATAATGGGCAGGAAGGTAACTAGAACATTGATCCCGGCTCCCCCCGAGAGGGCCACAATGGCGGGATAGATGCCATAGGAAGCCAGAGAAATAAACGGATACATGAAAATGGAAATCAGGGATACGATGAATATCCAGAGCCTGAGATTGCCTGTTTTCAAGCTGAATCCTCCTTTTATTTCGTTTTTAATGGCTGGTACAGGTCTGTACACAGCTGAATTATACTCTGTTTTCAGGCGTTTCGCAACTTAAGGAAAGCCGGCAGAGCGTTATTCACCGGTCATGATTTCCGCCCAGTCAAATACAAACTGGGCCGCAACCGCCGCGCCTGTCCAGATTTTTTCTTCATTGACGATAAACCGGTTGTTGTGGTTTGGGTACATGGGGGTACCGTCCTCAAAGGCCTGGCTGTGGTTGAAGTGCACGGCGGGCAGAATATCCGTAAAATAGGAAAAATCATCCCCGGCGAAAATGGGCTTTACCGCTTTATAAATGTGTTCCTCTCCCACGATCTTTGCCGCGGAAAGGCGGAACTGCTTCATCATGGCCTTGTCCACCTTAACCTCGCTGCCCACAGAGGAGGTATACTCCAGCTTTCCCTTAAGGGCTGCAGCCGTGGCTTCGCAGATTTCTCCGATTCTTTTCAGGATTTCCTCGCCCAGCTCCTTGCGCAGCGTACGCACGGTACCGGCGATGAAGGCCTCCTCGGGTACAATATTGAAGGAATTGCCGCCGGATATCTGGCAGATGGAAAGCACCGCCGGATCATTCGGATCCTTCTCCCTGGTCATGACGGCCTGAACCTGCAGCACAGCGGAGGCCGCCATATAAATCGGGTCAATACCCAGATGGGGAGACATGCCGCCGTGGGTGGCTTTCCCCTTAAATACCGCCTTGAAGGAGCCGACACAGGCCGCAACGGGGATATCCTCGAAGTAGCCGATGCTGCCGCAGGGGAATTCGGGCATGGCATCGCCGGGCACAGCCGCATGGAAGCCGACGATACAGTCCACCTTCGGATTTTCCAGAACGCCTTCCTTTATCATCAGCTTTGCGCCGCAGTCCACCTCCTCCGCCGGCTGGAATATCAGCTTGACGTCGGTTTCCAGGAGGTCCCGGTGGTCATACAGAAGCTTTGCGGCTCCCAGGACGATGGCCACATGGGTATCATGGCCGCAGGCATGCATGTTGCCGTTTTCCGCCCTGAAAGGAAGGTCCGTCATCTCCCGGATGGGAAGGGCGTCACAGTCCGCGCGAAGGGCAATACAGTGGTCGTGGCTTTTTCCGTGGATAAGCGCCGTTACACCTGCCCCTTCCAGCATCAGGGAAATATCCTCTGAGGGGATGCCGATGGCTTCCAGCTCTCTTACAATGACCTTCGCGGTCCGGAAGGTGGTCAGGCCGGTTTCCGCAATCTGATGGATCTCGCGGCGTACCCGGACCATATCGGGCTGTATCGTCTGCGCTTCCCGGATAAGCATATTGTTGTCTGCCGTCATAGAGGCCCTCCTATAACGAATTAATAATTATTCGTGAATATTCCGGATAAAGTATACCTCTTTTTTGCCCTGCTGTCCATGCAGGGGAAGCTTTTTTAGGCAAAACCGGCGGGATGAATTGCATTTCTTTCACTGCTATGCTATCGTAAATCCAGAGGATATTTTGCTTGCCGGCTCTGCCGCGGGTCCGTAAGGAGGAAATACGATGAATATTCTGGTTATGGGAAAAGAAGATCGTCTGAAGCATTATACGGAAGAAGCCGTCTGGTCCGGCCACCGGCTGACCTTTGTGGATGCCCAGGCAGCGCCTGAAGAAATTATGCGCTGCGGTCACGATGCGGAGGTACTGCTTATCGATGCCATGGGCACCTTTTCCGCCGAAGAAATGGACGCGATGCCCCGGCTTCGTCTTATTCACTCCGAGGGCGTGGGCTTCCAGGGGGTGGATACGGCTGCCGCGAAGGAAAGAAATATCTATGTCTGCAACTGCAAGGGGGCAAATGCCTCCGCCGTTGCCGAGCAGACGCTTCTGCTGATGCTTGCCTGTCTGAGAAATACCGTTAACTGCCACGAAGCCGTCCTGGCGGGCAGACAGATAACGGTGAAGGAAAACTATATGAAAACCGGCTCCATCCGGGAGCTTTCGGACTGTGTGATCGGTTTTATCGGCTTCGGGGATATAGCCAGAAAGGCCGCAGCCCTGGCCGCCGCCTTCGGCGCAAAATGCTGCTACTATGACCTCTTCCGGGCACCGGCAGAGCTGGAAGCCGGTGCGGAAAAACTCCCCCTTGAGGAGGTACTGGCCAAAGCGGATATTATTTCCCTGCATCTTCCGGTGACAGCCGAAACAAAGGATTTCGCCAATGCAGGCTTCTTCGAGAAGGCTAAGGACGGCACCATCCTCATCAATACCGCCAGGGGCGAGCTTGTGGATACCGATGCACTGATTAAAGCCATGCAGAGCGGAAAAATCGCCATGGCCGGCCTGGACTGCATCGCAGGCGAACCGGTAAAAAGCGACAACCCGCTTCTTCAGGCACCGGAAGAGATAAAAAACCGGCTGATTCTCTCACCCCATATCGCCGGTATAACCGGTTCCTCCTTTGCCCGTTCATACGGTATCTTCTGGAGCAATGTAGACCGGCTTTCCAAAGGGGAAAGGCCGGACTGTGTGGTCAACGGACTGTAAATACAGATAAAAAAGCCGCCCGGAAAGCACCGGACGGCTTTTTTTTTATGAATCGTAACAGAATCAGTCTACCGTAATCTGGCTGGCATAGTTCATGAATTTCGGCAGGTAGGTTGCTTCATTCTTGCTCAGGCAGGCGAAGGAAACCACCCAGAAGCAGTTCGTTCCCTGCTTGACGGTGCTGTAATAGAAGAAATCATTTCCATCAATGGTGCGGTTATAGGTAACATACAGGTTGCCGTATTCATCCTTCTGGAAGGCATCCGTCAGCCCGTTGCCCTGCTGTACAAAGCCGGCGTAATCCTCGAGGGTAACATCATTGATATCATAGCCAAGGCTTGCGAAAAGCTCTGCATCCTCGCGGATACCGGACATCATGAATTTGTCACCGTTGGTGTAGAAGGCCTGGAAACCATCCTGTTCTTCGGTTTCACCCTTGGGCAGCTGGACCGTAAGGTCTTCGAAGGTATAGGACTGAAGCTTTTCCTCTTTGGATCCGGAACCGGAGCCGCCGCCACAGGCTGCAAGGGATGCTGCCGTAATCACACAAAGGGCTGCGGCCAGTAATTTCTTTGTTAGTTTTTTCATGTTTTCTCCTTCTTATCCTTAAATGCCCCGGAAGTATCCGGGGCATTGCTTAACAGTATTCGCTTTATTCCTCTGCGGGCGCTTCCTCTGCAGGAGCTTCTGCATCCTCAGCAGGTTCGTCCTCATAGTCATCAGCATACTCTTCATCTTCATAATAAAGATCATCGTCTGCTGCAGGAACGTCCACCTTCTTCATGGAAAGGGAAATCTTGCGGCCTTCTTCGTTGAAGTCAACGACCTTAACGGTAACGATCTGGTTGATCTCCAGAACATCGGAGGGCTTCTCCACACGCTCGCGGGAAATCTGGGAAACATGCAGCAGGGCATCAATGCCGGGCTCCAGCTCTACGAAAGCGCCGAAATCCGTCATTCTGGCCACGCGGCCTTCCACTACCGTACCGATGGCGTACTTCTCGGCAGCGGTATTCCAGGGATTCTGATCCTCAAACTTCAGGGAAAGGGCAATCTTCTTGCCGTTGATTTCCTTAATCAGAACCTTGATGGTATCACCAACCTTAACAACCTGACGGGGATCATCCACACGGCCCCAGCTCATCTCGGAAATATGAAGCAGGCCGTCTGCGCCGCCAAGGTCAACAAAGGCGCCGAAGCTGGTAACGTTCTTGACAACACCCTCTACCACATCGCCTTCGGCGATTCTGGCGAACAGGGCTTCCTGAAGGGCTTCCTTCTCGGCCACAACAACCTGCTTGCGGTCACCGATGATTCTTCTCTTGCGGGGATTGAATTCGATGATGACAAACTTGATTTCCTGACCCATGAACTTCTTCAGATCGCGCTCGAAATTATCGGATACCAGACTGGCCGGAATAAACACTCTGGTGCCCTCACAGGTAACACTGATGCCGCCGTTCTGTACCTGGGTCACGGGAGCCGTAAGAATCTCCTGGTTTTCGAAGGCAGCTTCGAGAATCTTGTTACCGCGCTCTGCTGCGAGTCGCTTGTAGCTTAACAGTACCTGGCCCTCTCCGTCATTTACTTTAAGGACTTTCACCTCCAGGGTATCACCGATCTTGGCAACCTCTGAAAGCTTAACCGCAGGATCATTTGAATATTCCTGCTTAGGAAGAATACCGTCGGACTTGTAGCCGATATTCAGAATCAGCATATCATCCTTGACATCAATAACGGTTCCTTCGACCACATCACCGTTGTGAATGGTCTTGATGGATTCATCCAATAACTGTTCAAAACTTACATCTGACATAATTTTGAACCTCCTCAATTAAATGTTTTGGAGTAGATGC
>CADBNF010000033.1 GCA_902796005.1 uncultured Lachnospiraceae bacterium
ATGCGGCAGGTTTTCAACGGCGAAGCGTCACGTCGGCGGTTCTTCTGCCGGGTCAGTTGTTAACACACACGGCCCGTTCAACCGGTTGATTCCGCCGCAAATTAATGATTTTTCTTTCTTTTCCTTCTTTTTTCAGTCGTGCGCGGCCAGCCACTCGCGCACCAGCGCCAGATATTTTTCATTTTCCTCGGCGTAAACCGTGTGCCGGCAGCCGGCAAACAGCTCCCAGCGGGCGTCGGGAATGGCGTCGTACATGGTTTTCGCGATAAGCGGCGTACACAAATCATCCGTTCCGCTGATGACCAGGGCCGGGGTTTTCCAGGATTTCAGCTTATCCGTATAATCAAAATTCTTCAGCGTCCCCATGGGCGAAAACTCATTCGGTCCCCAGCCGTAGAGATAACTCTCCGAACCCGCCTTCTTCTCCCGCCGGATACACTCCGGATCCGTAGCCTTCGGCGGACTGTAGCAATGCCTCTCCATGAAAACGGCCACCGCCTTTTCATAGGCTTCCCCCGTAAATACCCCTGTCCGCTCCGCTTCCGCGATGGCCGCCTGGTCCTCTTCGGACATAAAACGGATGTTCCGGTGCTGCTCGCGTCCCCACAGCTGCGAACTGGGCAGCGTGCTGGAAAGCACGGCGGATTTCACCCGATCGCCGCCGCAGTCGCTGACGTAGGCAATGGTCAGCATGCCGCCCCAGGACTGGCCCAGAAGGTGAAATTCCCCAAGGCCCAGGTGGTCGATAAGGGCGATCAGCTCATTTTTCCAGGTTTCCAGCGTCCAGAGCTCCGGATGTCCCTCCAGATATGAATTTCCGCAGCCTATCTGGTCATAGGTAATCACCATCCGGCCGTCCTCCGCCAGCGGGTCCAGAAGCTCCAGGGAATTGTGGGTGGAACCCGGGCCGCCGTGAAGCAGCAGGATGGGCTTTCGACTGCCTGCTGTCTCTCCTGCCACGCGGTACCAGGTTTTGTGGCCGAGATACGGCATATATCCTTCCGTTATTTTCATTTTCATGTCCCCCTGATTTTCAAATAATCCGTATAAATAAAAGAAAAGCAGGCTGCTTTTCATGCAGCCCGCTTTTCTTTTACAGAAGCGCGGTCAGCTTCTCCTTCGGAACCAGGCCGATGGAGACGTCGGTAACCTTGCCGTTCTTGAAAATCATAACGGTGGGGATGCTCTGGATCTTGAAGGCCGCAGCCAGCTGCTGCTCTTCATCCGTATTGACCTTGCAGACCTTTACGGTATCCTTATACTCCTCGGCGATTTCCTCGATGATGGGTGCCAGCATACGGCAGGGGCCGCACCAGCTTGCCCAGAAATCCACAAGAACGGTCTTGTCGCTCTTTAATACTTCTTCTTCAAAATTCGCTTTCGTCGCTTTTACTTCCAGTGACATGCTTGTTCTCCTTTTCTTTCTATTCTGAAAAAATCCGTGTTACTCTGTTTTTGCGCCTCAGCCGCAGCAGCTTCCGCAGCCCGCTGCATCGTCCCCGCAGCCCGCGCAGCCGGAGCAGCAGCTTCCGCAGCCCTCCGCGGTGTCGTGGGTATGGCAGGTGATGCCGTCATCGTACATCAGCGTGCCCGCCAGCAGGTCGTCCATGGCCTTGTCCGCCTGGCCCTTGATGCCGCCGTAGGCCAGGATGCCCTCATCCCGCAGCATGAGGAAGGCGTCCTTTCCGATGCCGCCGCAGAGCACCGCCGTCACGCCGGCTTTGACCAGAAGGTCGGCAGCCGCCTCGTGGCCCGTTCCGTTTACGGGAAGCAGGTAGGAATCCACCAGCTCCTTGTTGTCAACGACATAGATTTTAAACTGCTCGGAATGCCCGAAATGCTGATCAATCTCTCCCTGGGTATAGGGAATTGCTATTCTCATGGTTCAAATGTCCTCCTGTAATATCTTTAATTTCAGATACGCCCGGGCAGAAAATGCCCGAAGCCGTGATTTTCGCGGATAGTATACCATATAAATCTGATTCGGCCAATATAAAGTTGGCATAATTTTAATAATCTTTACTGTTTTTATTTGTGGTTTTTCTGCCTTTCCGGCTAGTTTATCGGTTTAAAGCGCAGCAGTTTAAAGCGCTGCGGTTTAAAGCGCAGAAATTTTCTGTTGACATCCTTTCCTTCCGGTGTTATACCAGAAACAGCAATTTCTTTGAAGGAGAACTTATTATGAAAAAGAAAATTATTGCCCTTCTTTCCGCAGCTGCCATGACAGTTGCCCTGACCGCCTGCGGTGGAAGCGGCAGCTCAGATTCCGGAAGCGCAGCATCCGCAGCCTCCGGTGAAAAGTACCTTGTAGGTATCTGCCAGCTGGTTCAGCACGATGCGCTGGATGCCGCCACCCAGGGATTTAAGGATGCCCTGGTGGAAGCCCTGGGCGATCAGGTGGAATTTGACGAACAGAACGCCTCCGGCGAAGCCGCCAACTGCTCCACCATTATCAACGGCTTCCTTTCCAAGGATGTGGATCTGATCATGGCCAATGCTACGCCCGCCCTGACCGCGGCTGCCTCCGCCACCAGCGAAGTACCGATTCTGGGCACCTCCGTAACCGCCTACTCCGCAGCCCTGGACCTTGACGATGCCACCTTCAACGGCACCGTGGGCGGCAACATCTCCGGCACCTCCGATCTGCCTCCCCTGGATCAGCAGGCGAAGATGATCGTTGACTGGGTACCGGAAGCCAAAACCGCCGGCATCATCTACTGCACCGCCGAAGCCAACAGCGCTTACCAGGTAAAGGTTATCACCGAAGAACTGGGCAAGCTGGGCGTTCAGGTAAAGGAATATTCCTTCACCGACTCCAATGATATCGCCTCCGTAACCACCAAGGCAGCGAGCGAAGTGGACGTTATCTACCTGCCCACCGACAACACCGTAGCCTCCAACACGGAAGCCATCGCCAACATCGTTATCCCCGCCAAGGTTCCGGTTATCGCCGGCGAAGTGGGCATCATGAAAGCCTGCGGCATCGCTTCCCTGTCCATCAGCTACTATGACCTGGGCTACACCACCGGCAACATGGCTGCCAGAATTCTTAAAGGCGAAGCCAATATCTCCGAGATGCCCATCGAGTATACCGAGGTTACCGCAGTGTACAACCCCGACCTGTGCGACCAGTACGGCATCACTCCTCTTGAAGGATATACCGTTGCCGAATAAGGCAAATCTTACGAAAGGGCCGTGAAACCACGGCCCTTTTTTGAAAATACGGAAAATCCGGCGGAAAACCGGAAAATACGCCGTTGACTTGCCCTTACTATGGTGATATATTTTTAACAGTCTATACCCGGGCTGCAGCAGCTGCTTCCCGGACAAAGGATGGTTTATCATGACCTGTGTACTGAACGAACTTCACTCCACAAGGAAATACTTTTTCGGCTTTACCGGCGCCCGCATGGCCGCGGGTGTATTTTGCTGTATATTATAACCGGTGTCCGAAACCAGGAGATAAGCCAGCTTCCCAAGCATAATTCAGCGGTTCTGCTCCTTACGGACAGAACTGTTTTTTTATGAAAATAACCCGACAACGAGGAACCAAACGTATGAATGTCTTAACTTCGCTCTTCAATGCCCTTCCCGGCGCGGTCTCCCAGGGCTTCATCTGGGGCCTGATGGCGCTGGGCGTCTACATTACCTTCCGGGTCTTGAATACCTCGGACCTGACCGTGGACGGATCCCTTGCCACCGGCGGCGCGGTCTGCGTCATGCTTATCCGGAGCGGGGCCGCGCCATGGATGGCCGTCATCGCCGCGGTCTGCGCCGGCCTGATTGCCGGTCTTGTCACGGGCTTTTTAAATACGGTCTGCGGTATTCCCGCCATTCTCGCCGGTATCCTGACCCAGCTTTCCCTCTATTCCATCAACTTACGGATCATGGAAAGCAAGGCCAACCAGGCGGTATCCGTGGACAAATACAATCTCCTGATTTCCCAGCGGTATGTCCGTGAGCTTTCCTTCCGGAATCCGATTTTCTTCCTGATTATCATTGCGGCGGTAATTATTTTCCTGCTGTACATGTTCTTCGGAACGGAGCTGGGCAGCTCAATCCGGGCCACCGGCACCAACCAGAACATGGCCAGGGCCCAGGGCATCAATACCAAATTCAACACGGTTCTCGGCTTCATGCTGGCGAATGCCCTTGTATCCCTGGCAGGCGCCCTGCTCTCCCAGTACCAGGGTTCCGCCGACGTGAATATGGGCCGCGGCGCCATCGTTATCGGCCTGGCCGCCGTCATCATCGGAGAGGTGATTTTCGGAAAGATTTTCATCAACTTCGCCCTTCGGCTCCTCGCCGTTATCATCGGCGCAGTCATCTATTATATTGTCCTGCAGATTATCCTGCAGCTGGGCTTAAATACCAACGACCTGAAGCTGCTTACCGCCATCCTGGTGGCCATCTTCCTGGCCATTCCCTATATCAAGGGTAAGGTCGCCCCGAAGAAGGTACCCGTTCCGGCGGCTGCAGAGGCCGAAACGCCCGCGGAAGGAGGAGAAAAGGATGCTTGAAGTAAAAAACGTCTATAAAACCTTCAATCCCGGCACCGTCAATGCCCGGACGGCCCTGAACAACATGAACATCACCTTAAAGGACGGGGATTTCGTCACGGTCATCGGCGGCAACGGCGCAGGCAAATCCACCCTGCTGAATGCGGTGGCCGGCACCTATCCGGTGGATTCCGGCACCATTACCTTAAACGGCAGGAACCTCACCCATCTGGCGGAGCACAAGCGGGCGAAATACCTGGGCCGCGTCTTCCAGGATCCCATGATGGGCACCGCGCCGACCATGCAGATTGACGAAAATCTGGCCCTGGCCGCCCGCAGGGGCGGAAGCCGAACCCTTCGCTGGGGCATCACCGCCGATGAACGGGAACAGTACCATGAGCTGCTGAAAATCCTGGATCTGGGCCTGGAAAACCGCCTTTCCGCAAAGGTGGGCCTTCTCTCCGGCGGACAAAGGCAGGCCCTCACCCTTCTGATGGCTACCTTAAAGAAGCCGGATCTTTTGCTGCTGGACGAGCATACGGCAGCCCTGGACCCCAAAACCGCCGCGAAGGTGCTGGAAATCTCCCAGCGGATCGTGGAACAGAACCACCTGACCACCCTGATGATCACCCACAACATGCGGGATGCCCTTGCGGTGGGCAACCGGCTGGTGATGGTGGAGGACGGACATGTGGTCATGGACGTGTCCGGAGAGGAAAAACAGCATCTCTCCGTGCGCGACCTCATTGAACGGTTTGAATAAGCTTTGCATACAAAAAAGCGGGCAGATTATCTGCCCGCTTTTTTTACGCGGTTTTACCGCCGGTAATTCCGTTCGTTGAATTTCAGCACCGCAAAGCCGTAGGGCGGCAGGGGTAAAGCCAGCCGGCAGGGCTGGTTGTCGCAGCTGCTCTCTTCGGAAAAGAACAGCTCGCCCGTACTGTCTTCCCCCGGTTTTCCCGTAAGGAACCCTTCTTCCTCCGTCCCCTTCAGGCAGGAGGACAGAAGCAGGCGGTATTTTCCCTTTTTCGGCACCCCGACACAGTAATCCGGCCGGGCCACCGGGGTAAAGTTCACCACAAAGAGCAGGCACTGCCCGGTTCGGCGGTTTCTGCGGACGAAGCTGAAGATGCTGCGGTAGCTGTCGTCGGCATTGATCCAGTAAAAGCCCCGGCTGTCGTCGTCGGAAGCATGGAGGGCGCCGTATTCCCGGTAAATCCGGTTCAGGGCGGCCACAAAGCTGCGCAGGTCCTCGTGGGGATTGTCGTATTTGCCGGGGTAATACTCCTCCAGGTCCGCATGAATGTCCGAGGTGGTCACTTCACACAGGTGGAAATCCAGCCCCCTGTCCTCGCTCCATTCCCTTTTCTGTCCGAATTCATCCCCCATAAACAGCAGCTTTTTGCCGGGATGGCCGTACATGAAGCCGTAGGCGCATTTCAGGCAGGCGAATTTCTCTTCCTCCGTCCCGGGCATCTTCTCCAGCATGGCCTTTTTCAGGTGCACCACCTCATCGTGGGAAAGGGGAAGGACGTAATGCTCCGACCAGGCGTAGGTGAGGGAAAAGGTCATCAGGTTGTGGACCCCTTTGCGGAACAGGGGATCCTTTCCCAGGTACTCCAGGAAATCATGCATCCAGCCCATATTCCACTTGTAGGTGAAGCCCAGGCCGCCGTCCTCAGGCGCGCAGGTAATCCTCGGCCAGGCGGTGGATTCCTCCGCAATCATCAGGACGCCGGGATTTCTCTGCTTCATGATGCTGTTCAGGTGCCGGAAAAACTCCACGGCCTCCCGGTTCTCATTGCCCCCGTCCTCGTTGGGGAGCCACTCTCCCGCCTTACGGCCGTAATCCAGGTAGAGCATGGAGGCCACCGCATCCACCCGCAGGCCGTCGATGTGGAAAACCTCCGCCCAGTAAAGGGCATTCGCAATCAGGAAATTGGAGACCTGGGGCTTTCCGTAATCGAAAATCTTCGTGCCCCAGTCCGGCTGATCCCCCCTTCTGGGGTCTGCATTCTCATACACGGCCTCCCCGTCGAGCAGGGCCAGGCCCTTGGCGTCCCTGGGGAAATGGGCCGGAACCCAGTCCAGTATCACGCCGATGCCGGCCTCATGCAGCCGGTTCACCAGGTATTTGAAATCCTCCGGGCTGCCGTAACGGGAGGTCGGCGCATAGTAGGAGGTTACCTGGTAACCCCAGCTGGCATCCAGGGGATGTTCCGCAATGCCCATCAGCTCCACGTGGGAAAAGCCCATGCGGCGCACATAAACGCACAGCTCCTCCGCCAGCTGCCGGTAATTGAAAAAGCCGGGATCCGCTTCGGTGCGGTTAAACTGCCGCCGCCAGCTGCCGGGATGCACCTCGTAAATGCTTAAGGGCTGCCGGGTGGTGTCCGCGGCTCTGCGGTAGTTCAGCCACTCTCCGTCCGTCCAGGGAAAGGGACGGTTGTCGGCGATGACGGAATTGGTACCGGGCCGCAGCTGCGCGGAAAAGGCATAAGGATCCGCCTTCCAGAATACCCGGCCGTCCTTCGCGGTAATGCAGAAAAGATACTGCTGCCCGGGCCTTGCGCCGGGAACAAACTGTTCAAAAATGCCCATTTCCCGGGTTTTCTTCAGATAGTTTTTTTCCGGATCCCAGTCATTAAAGTCACCGGCCACACTGACCTTTTCGGCATGGGGCGCCCACAGGGAAAAGAAGGTGCCGCATTGTCCCAGCATCTCTCCCGGATGCGCTCCCAGTTTTTTGTAGATTTCATAATGAATTCCCCTGCCGAACAGATGCTCGTCAAAATCCGACATTCTGCAGGGAATACTGTTCCAATCGCTCATGGCCGGCCTCCTTTTCTTTTTTTCTTATTTTACTGCAAAAGTCCGGGGCAATTCAAGATGTACGTGGGAAGTTTATTATGGTATACTTAGGCCGTAACATGTGTCGGGGCCGGCCGGGTTTAAGGCTGCTCCGGGTGGTACATTTATCTGAAAGGAACAGTATAATGATCAAATGTCCTTCCTGCGGAGGCGAACTCCGCTTTGACCCGAAGGAACAGCAGTTTGTCTGTGATTTCTGCGAATCCCGCTTTCCCGTACAGGAGCTGCTGGACCGCAGGATCATCACTGCCAAAGAATACCGGGAGGCTGCGGGCATCCCCGAAGCGGCCCAGGCCGGCAATGACGAAGACGGTTCCTTCTATGAAACCTCTGTATTCACCTGCCCCATGTGCGGCGGCGAGCTTCTGTCCACCGATGATACCTACGTGACCTTCTGCAGCTACTGCGGCTCCTCCGTCATGCTGGACCGGACCACCAGACGGGTGGCTGCCCCGGACGTGATTATTCCCTTCTCCGTATCGAAGGAGGACTGTACCGCTGCCTATAAGAAGATGCTTGCCGGCGCCCTGTACGCCCCCTCCTCCATGAAAAAAGAGGACCAGATTGCAAAGTTCCGGGGCATCTACATGCCCTACTGGATTTATTCCGCAAAGGTAACCGGCCCTCTCACCGTGCACGGGGAAAAGGAGCAGCGCAGGGGAGATTACATCTATACCAGCCACTATGACATCGAAACCATCCAGGACGGAAGCTATGACGGCATAGCCTACGACGCCTCCTCCACCTTTTCCGACAACCTGAGCAACGCGGTGGCGCCCTTTGACTACGATGCCGCGAAGCCCTTCAACCCGGCTTACATGAGCGGCTTCTACGCGGATACCGAGGATGTGCCCGGGGAAACCTACGAGGCGGAAACCACGGCTGCGGTGAAAAATGACGTGGTCAAGCGCCTGCACCTGAATCCCGCCTTCGCAGCCAACGGCGCGGGAAAGGCAGAGATTCGCAAAGCCCCGATTTATCCGGAAATCAACCGGAAGCTGGGGTATTTCCCTGTCTGGTTCCTGTCCAGCCGCAGTGAGGACGGCAGCCGCATCAGCTATGCGGTGGTGAACGGACAGACCGGGGACATCGCCGCGGACCTTCCGGTGGCCTTCAGCAAATATTTCCTGGGATCGCTACTCATCGCCGTGCCCATCTTCCTGCTCCTGACCCTGCTTGCCACCTTTACCCCCCGGACGACCCTGATTATTTCCGCGGTTTTAGGCATCCTGGCCCTGATCATCGCCAACAGCCAGCTGAACCGGGTATTCATGCGGGACCAGGGACTGGACGACAAGGGACTGACCACGGTGACCCCGCCGGACACTCAGCAGGTAAAAAGCAAAACGAAAACCGGCGGCAAGGCCCCGGGTGAAACCTTAAGCGCAGTGGGTACCATTATCCTGATTGCTTCCTTCATCGGAACGCGGATCATTTCCTACTCCATCATCGGCATTCCCGTCGGCATCCTGTTCATCGCCCTGGGCTCCCGGCTGAAGAACTATACCTCGCCGGAAAAGACGGTTTATGCCGCGCCTTTTAAGGACAAGCTGAAGGTTTTATGGAAGCCGCTGGCCACCGTTATCCTCTGTGTGGTCATGGTGATACTGAATCCCTTCCAGGATTACATCTGTTATACGGCAGACATCATCGGCATGGCCCTCGTGGTCTGGAGCTTCCTGGACATCATCAAAGCCCACAATCTGCTGACCACCAGGAAACTGCCCCAGCTGGGTGCAAGGGGAGGTGATGAGAATGCGTAAACTTCTTCGTGTATCTGTATTGGGCCTCCTGGTCTGCGGGGCCTTATCCTTCGGGCTGCCTGCCCGGGCCTATGACGCCCAGTATACCAATCCCGAAACCGGGTATGATATCGTCATCGAGGATGATGCGGACCTGCTGACCGACAGCGAGGAAAATCTCCTGATTGAAAAAATGAAGCCCGTAACCGCCTACGGCAATGCAGCCTTTACCTCCACCAATGTGAACAGCTTCAGCTCCTCCATCAAATACGCCGGGGATTTCTGCTACAGGCACTTCGGCTACCGGAGCAGCACGGTCTTTCTCATTGATATGGACAGGCGGCAGCTGACGATTGCCTCTGACGGCGATATCTACAAAACCATTACCACCGGCGTCGCCAACACCATCGTAGACAACTGCTACCGGTATGCGTCGAACGGACTGTATTACCGGTGCGCCGAAGAGGTATTCGGACAGATCACCTCCGTTCTGGAGGGCCGGCGCATTGCCCAGCCCATGCGTTACGCCAGCAACGTGCTGATCGCCCTCCTGGCCGGCATGATCATCAACTTTGTCGTTATCAGCCGGAAGGCAAGGCTGCGGGCGGCCAAATATTCCGAGCTTTTAAGCGCCTCGAAAAACAACTATTTCCGCTTTGCTGAACCGAGAGCGCATTTTATCCGCACCACCAGGACCTATTCACCCCAGAGCCACGGCAGCAGCGGCGGCGGGGGCGGCGGTTTCTCCGGCGGCGGAGGCGGAGGAGGAGGCGGCTTCTCCGGCGGCGGCGGAAGCCACGGCTTCTGATTATCTGCCCGTTACAAAGGCACCGGCTGTTTTATCCAGCCGATGCCTTTTTTACATTCCATATAAAAGCCAAAGCCTTTTACCTTCCAAAAATCCGCTTCCGGTTGAATAATACGGCTATAAGCACAAGGCCTGCCAGAAGGATGAAGCCTTCTTCCCGGCTCGTATCCGAGGTATCACCTGTGTTCGGTACCGGCGTATTTTTCCCCGCCGGGACCTTTTCCCGGATCGTCAGCGAGGTTTCCGCGCTGCCGTCGGCAAAGCTGATTTTCAGCGTATGGCTTCCGGCGGAAAGGGTTTCCAGATAAGTGGCCTTAATCGTCGCATTCAGGCTTCCGGAGGAGGCTGTATACGCTTCAGCGGTCAGCGTTTTGCCGTCCACTTCTATTTTCTCAAACAGTGAAAACGTCTTGTCATCGTCAGGCTCCCGGTTGACAGTCAGCGCAACGCCGTCTGAGGACCCTTTTGTCCAGGAAGCGTCGGCGCCCTTGCTGAAGGTATAGGAAACTTCAGGTTCGGGCTCCGGTTCCGGCTCGGGTTCTTCAGACATCACGCCAAGCTTCAGTTCGATACTGCCGTCTTCGTTCCTGGTAAGGCTTAAAACCGTCAGCTTTGTTTCCTCCGGAAGCACGATTTTGTCCGCCGTAAGGGAGGCAAAGCTTCTGGCGTCATCCGGATAAACCGTCACCAGGTAGCCTCCGTCACCGCTGTCACCGAAGCAGTCTTCGGTCAGGGAAACGGTATTTCCGGTGGAAACCGCCATTTTCGGAACAATGGTAACCTTTGCGGGTACACCGGTATCCACAAAAAGCTCGTCCTCCTCCTCTTCCTCCTTCGCGGCTTCACCGGTATCCACCACCGGCTTTTCCTCTTCGGGTGCTTCGGAAGATGCATAGCTTGCCCGGATGAAGCCCAGCTGTCCGTCATAGTCCAGGACCAGCCATTCCTTTCCGTCCCCAGCGGTCAGCCTGCCGGTGACCAGGATCTCCTTATCGTAGGTCAGGCCGCCGATGCGGTTGTAGAATTCTCCCGGCATTTCCCGTACATTTAATGCGCCGACCGTCACCTTATACTTCATGGGTGGAATGGCGGTTTCCTTTGTGTAGGTCAGCGCCAGGTAATTTTTGTTGACCCAGGCGTTGGTTCCCTCAAAATCAAAACCGACGAAGTTGCCGGATTCGTAGATGCCGGCCACGAAATCGCCGTATTTCAGGCCGCCGATACGTTCTCCGTAACTGGAGGCACTGCCTCTTACATTCAGCGACCCGGCCGTTACCACGTAATTATGCACGCTTCCCACTGCAAAGGGGATGAAGGCGATGACGTGCATTCCCTCATCCGCCACATAGTCTGTTCTCGCCGAGGGCGGCGTCATCCCGTTTACGGAAGGAAATACGCTGTCGGCAAATGCATAACCGCCTGCCGTTAAAAAGAGAAGATCAATATAATAATCATATCCTGCTTCAAAAGGATCGCTGTCAGCAGGCACAAGCTCCGTCCCTTCCTTCCGGAACCAGTGGGCATCCTCCAGAATCAGGCCGTCCTCCTTGACAGTTTCGCTGCCTGTCTGCGGCAGCTCCCCTGCAACAGGCGGGACAACGCCTGAGACGGTGATGGTCTCGACCGGACTGCTGGCCGTATACTCCGGGGAGGTGAAGACGGCCCAGGCTTCCCAAGAGGAATAAAAATCCAGGTTCCACTCTTCACCGAAGCCTTCATAGTCAACAAAAAGGGACGGATGAAGGAAACTGTACGTCAGGCTGTCCGCCGTACATTTCACTTTGTACCGGTAATCTCCTCCTGAGAATGCCGTTCCGAAGGGGATACTCTTCCATTCCCCTTTTTCCTCATCGTATTTCTGCCAGGTTTCGGAGGAAGCATCCCCGGCAACACCGGCTGTCGTAACCGTAAAGCCAAGGCTTTCCGCTGTCTTTCCGTATACAGCGGCCTCTTCCGGTGACTTGCATACTGCCTCTATCCCGGTTATGGCTTCTCTTTCATCCAGCTTTGTCGGATCAACCCAGAGGGTAATTTTCGCTTCATCCCCTTTGGCATCCCGGACCTTAATCACCAGGTCTTCGTTCATTCCCCCGACCGAAGGGGTTCCGGAAATATTTCCGTCCATATCCACATCAATCCAGGACGGACCGGATTCCTTGCCGAAGGTATAGGAAGGCGTGCCGCCCGTTACGCCGGATGCAACACTGAAAGGCGTAATGGGAATGCCCACCTGGCTTTGCGGAATATCCCAGTCGGCATTTCTTACAAAATTCAGCGCGCCGCCGGTCAGATCAATGCTTCCCGGATACCGGAACCAGGCAATCCATTCCGGGTCCTCTGCCGTCCCTGGATAGAAGGAATACAGCTCCCAGGCGACGCCGTCTACCGTCAGGGTCACCGCTTCGGAAAGGCTGTACCCCGGGTTGGCCGCGCCATCCAGCACCACCGGCACCCAAAGTTCCCAGACCCCCTTCGTGAAAACCGTGTCTTCCGTATAATCACCGTTCTTTTCCCACTGACAGCTGCCGGCTTCCACCACTGCGGGGCCGCCCGAAGTCGTGATAAATTCGGGAAGTACAACACTCTTTCCTTCCTGACAGGCTATCGTCGGATCAATGGACATTTCGGCGGTAACCGCGGTAATCTCTTCCGCATAAACCTCTTTTTTCATGCCTGAAAAAAGTCCCAGCATCAGCAGAACCGCCAGCAGACCGCTCCAGAGTTTTTTCGTCTTCATGCTGTTTTCTCCTTTTTAAAGAAAAAAGTCTCCCCTGACTGTACTGTAACATCAGGGGAGATTTTTCTCAATCGGCCGAACGGACTATTTAGTTTTCAGCTGCATTTATCTTCGAAAAGAGGCACAGGGCATTTTCCCGGGTGGTTTTCACCACTTCCTCCTCGGAAATCCCCTTCAGGGCGGCGATTTCCTTCACCACCAGGGGAATGTATTTGGAGCAGTTCCGCTTTCCCCGGAAGGGCACCGGGGTCAGATAGGGAGAATCCGTCTCCAGCAGCAGCCGGTCAAGGGGGGCTTCCGCCACCGTTTCCTTCAGCTTCCTGGCGTTTTTGTAGGTCAGCACGCCGCCGATGCCCAAATAAAAGCCCAGCTTCAGGTATTCCCTGGCCATCTCCTTTTCGTAGGAAAAGCAGTGCACGACGCCGCCGATGGTTTCGACATGGTGCTCCTTCATGCAGGAAAGGGTATCCGCCGCGGCTTCCCGGCTGTGGATGATGACCGGAAGCTTCTCCTGGCGGGCCAGCTCCAGCTGCAGGCCGAACCAGTGCTTCTGGTCCTCCTTATTGTCCTTGTCCCAGTAATAATCCAGGCCGATTTCACCGATGGCCAGGCATTTCTCATGGCGGGACAGGCTGCGGATTTCCTCGATAAAGGAATCATCCAGGCCTTTGATGTCCGAAGGGTGCACGCCGGCAGCCCCGTAGACAAAGGGATATGCCTCCATCAGCGCTTTCGTGCGGGGCAGGCTTTCCGGCTCCGCGCAGACGTTGATGATTTCCCCGATACCGGCCCTTTCCATGGACAGGAGCAGCTCTTCGCGGTCCCCGTCAAAGGCCCCGTCGTCATAATGGGCGTGGGTTTCAAATATCAGTTCCAAGATGTCTTCCTTTCCGCCTCTTCAGCTGATGCCGGAACCGGAGGGCATATCCTTCTCCGGGGTCATCAGGCTGACATTGCCCTCCGCATCCTCTGCGCTTAAAAGCATGCCTTCGGAGGTCAGGCCGGCCATGGTTCTGGGTGCCAGGTTCAGAAGCACCATAACCTTTTTGCCCACCATCTCCTCGGGAGAATACCAGGCGCGGATGCCGGACAGAATCTGGCGGACCTGGTCGCCCACCTTCACCTGGCAGCAGAGCAGCTTTTTGGATTTCTTCACTGCCTCGCAGGCAATGATTTCGCCCACGGCGAACTGAAGCTTCGCAAAATCATCGTAAACGGCGGTTTCCTTCGGCTCCACATGGATTTCCTCCGGTTTTTCCTCTTTTTCTTCTTCCTTTTCCGCAAGCAGGGCTTCGGAGGAAGGATTGGCCGCATCGTAGGCCGCCTTCTGGGCTGCCTTGATTTCCTCGGCTTTTGCCAGCACTTCCTTCAGGTCCTGACGGGCGAAGAGAATCTGCGGGGTATCCGTGACCTTATTGCCCTCGGGATACAGGCCGAAGGCGTCCAGATCCGCATAATCCCGGACTTTGGTATTGAGCTGGGCAAGGATCTTTTCGCTGGTTTCGGGCATGAAGGGCGCAATCAGGGACGCGCCGACGGTGATGCCTTCGGTCAGGTTGTAGAGAACCGTAGCCAGACGATCCTTTTTCGCCTCGTCCTTGGCCAGGGCCCAGGGCATGGTTTCGTCGATGTACTTGTTCAGCCGGCGGAAGACGGTAAAAATCTCCGTCAGGGCATCCGCCACCCGAAGGTCTGCCATCTTCTCCTCCACCTTGGCCGCCGCGGCCGTCACCACGGCCTTCAGGTCCTCGTCCACTTCCTCGCAGACGTTTTTATTGCTGACCACGCCGCCGAAATACTTGTTGGTCATGGAGATGGTCCGGTTCACCAGGTTGCCCAGGATATTGGCCAGGTCGGAATTGATCCGCTCCACCAACAGCTCCCAGGTAATGGTTCCGTCGTTGTCGAAGGGCATCTCATGCAGCACGAAATACCGCACCGCATCCACGCCGAACATATCCGCCAGATCATCCGCGTAAATCACGTTGCCCTTGGATTTGCTCATCTTGTCCCCGCCCTGCAGGAGCCAGGGATGGCCGAATACCTGTTTGGGCAGCGGCAGATCCAGGGCCATCAGGAAAATGGGCCAGTAAATGGTATGGAAACGGATGATATCCTTGCCGATAAGGTGCAGGTCCGCCGGCCAGAACCGGTCGAATTTGTCGCTGCTGCCCTCGGGGTCATAGCCGATGCCGGTGATGTAGTTCGCAAGGGCATCCAGCCAGACATAAATCACATGGCCGGGGGCAAAATCCACCGGAATGCCCCAGGTAAAGGAGGTCCGGGAAATGCACAGATCCTGCAGGCCGGGCAGAAGGAAATTGTTCATCATCTCGTTCTTGCGGGACACCGGCCGGATAAAATCGGGATGGCTGTTGATGTACTCGATCAGCCTGTCCGCATATTTGCTCATACGGAAGAAATAGGCTTCCTCCTTCGCGGGATGCACGTCCCTGCCGCAGTCCGGGCATTTGCCGTTCACCAGCTGGGAGGGGGTGAAGAAGGATTCGCAGTCGGTACAGTACATGCCTTCATAGTGTCCCAGGTAAATATCATCGTTGTCGTACATCTTCTTCACGATCTTGCGGACCGCCGCTTCGTGATCCGCGTCCGTGGTCCGGATAAACCGGTCATAGGAGGTGTTCATCCTGTCCCAGATACCCTTGATCTGGCTTACAATCCCGTCCACATAGGTTTTCGGGTCAACGCCGGCAGCCTCGGCCTTCAGCTGGATCTTCTGGCCGTGTTCGTCGGAACCGGTCTGGAAATACACCTGGTAGCCCTGCTGTCTTTTATATCTGGCGATGGCGTCCGCCAGAATGATTTCGTAGGTATTTCCGATATGCGGCTTGCCCGAAGCGTAGGCAATCGCCGTGGAAATATAATAGTTTCCTTCTTTTTTCTTCATTCCTTATCCCTCATTTTCCGCAGTTTTCCCGGCCGCATCGGCGGCCGGCGCGTATATTTTCTGCACCTCTTCGGTGTATTGTCCTTCTTTATTGAAAATAATCAGAGGCGGCAGGACCTTCATCCCGCCGGCAGCGCCCTTTACGGCCTCCAGAAGCACCAGGGAGGCCTCCCTGTCCGCGTAAGGATAAACCAGCCGCAGCTTCTTCACCGCCAGGTGGTTCTCCCCGCAGGCGGAAAGGATTTCCGAAAGCCTTTCCGGCCGGTGCACCAGATAAAACCTTCCCGAGGATGTCAGGAGACGTCCGGCGGCTGCCGCCACCTCCCGGAGGGTTACCAGCACCTCATGCCTGGCCGCGGCCCTCTGTTCATTCGGGCTCTGCCTGCCGCTTCCGGCCCGCAGGTAGGGTGGATTGCTGACCACCACCTTAAAGCTCTGCCTGCCGAAAAGCGTCTCCGCCCGGCGGATATCCCCGCAGACCACCTTTACGCGGTCTGTCAGGCCGTTGTAGTCCACGCTTTTTTGGGCCAGCTCCGCGCTGCGGCTGTTGATTTCCAGACCGGTAATCGCAGCTTCCGGATACTGCGCTGCCAGAAGCAGGGGAATGATGCCGCTGCCGCAGCCCAGGTCACAGACCTTTTCCCCCTTCCTCAGCCGGACAAAATGGGCCAGAAGCACCGCGTCCATGCCGAAGCGGAAGCCTTCCGCATCCTGATAGAGAAAATAGCCGTTCTGCAGATCCTCCAGCGTCTCCTTCGGCATGCCTTATTCTCCTGCAGACACTTTATCCGCTGCCTTTTCCTCGTCCTTCTGTTCGCCGTTCTTCTTCCGGGAACGGTTCTTCTTCCGGTTCTCCGTACGGGCCTCGTTCCTGCCGCGGAGCTCCTCCACCGGAACCTCGATGATTTCCTTTTCTTCCCCGTTCTCGATAAGAATCTTCACCCGCTGCATCAGTACGCTGCAGCCGGCGCATTCTCCTCTCCGGCCGTCCCGGGTCTGCACGATGTCTCCCTTGTTGGGCAGACAGCTGTTCAGGTATTCATAGGTTTCCTGCTCGTTCTTCATGCAGCACATGAGCCGCCCGCAGGTACCGGATATCTTGGTGGGATTCAGGGACAGGCCCTGTTCCTTGGCCATCTTGATGGACACCGGCGCGAATTCGCTTAAGAAGGTGTGGCAGCATAAGGGCCTGCCGCAGATGCCGATGCCGCCGATGATCTTGGTCTCGTCCCGCACACCAATCTGCCGCAGCTCGATACGGGTGTGGAAGGTTCCCGCCAGGTCCTTGACCAGCTCACGGAAATCCACCCGTCCGTCCGCGGTAAAATAAAACAGGATCTTGCTGTTGTCAAAGGAGTACTCCACATCGATAAGCTTCATCTCCAGACCGTGCTTGCGAATCTTTCCCAGACAGATCTGGAAGGCTTCCTTCTCCGCCCTGCGGTTGGCCTCCGCCTTTTCCTTATCCTTCTGCGTTGCGATGCGGATAACTGCCTTTAAGGGCTGCACCACGTCCTCGTCCCGGACCTCCCGGATACCCAGCGTGGTCTGCCCGTATTCCATGCCTCTTGCGGTTTCCACGATCACGTAATCCCCGGAACGGATATCCAGGTCCTTCGGATCGAAATAATAGTTTTTGCCTACATTGCGGAACCGCACGCCAACTACCTTTACCATTTATACTTCCTTTCAGTTTTCCCTGACGGTCTCCAGGAGTACCTGCAGGGTAAGCTCTGTGTTTACATTTGCCTTCAGTCTTTTCTGTACACTGTCCAGCGCCCGGAATATCCGGCCCAGGCCTTCAAAGCTGCTTTTGGCAGCCCTTGTGCGGATGGCCTGCTCCTCTCCGGCAAAAATCAGCTGTTCCGCGTCCTCTGCCGCCTTCATCAGCGCCACATCCCGGAACCACATGGAGAAAAGCTCCAGGGCAAAGCCGATGCCTGCGCTGTCCTGCGCGAGCTTTCTGACAAAGGCCAGCTGCTCTGCCCCGTCCGCCTGTCTGCTGTGCTTCAGGTATTCGATGCAGGTCTGCATCCGGTCCGTATAGTCCTCATCCTCCGCCAGGGCTTTGGCCCTGCCGATGCTTCCCCGGGCAAAGGCGGCAAAAAGTCCCGCCCTTTCCCTGTCCAGGCCGTACTGCTCTTCCAGGTACCTTCTCACCAGCCCGGTGCGCACCGGTCTTAAGGTGAGGGAAATGCATCTGGAGGAAATGGTGGGCAGGAACGCATCCGTCCCCTCCGCCAGAAGCAGGATAACGCAGTAGGCCGGCGGCTCCTCCAGGGTCTTGAGCATGGCGTTCTGGGCCTGGACGGTCATCCGGTCCGCCTCGGGCACGATATAAATCTTATACCGGCTTTCATAGGGCCGCACCGAAACATCCGCCGCCAGCTGCCGGCGGATATCCTCCACGCTTAAGGTTCCGCCCTTTTCCGGCGTCACGGTAAGAATATCCGGATGGTTGCCGTGCAGAGCCTTGCGGCAGGAGGGACACTGCATGCAGGGGCTGCCACTTTGCGTCTCACACTGCAAAGCCATGGCGAACAGCTGCGCGCACATTTTTCTGCCGCTTCCGGGCTCCCCCTGGAATATCCAGGCATGGCTGACCCGGTTGTTCTTCACGGCGGACACCAGCTTTTCCACCGCGTCCTCATGCCCGATAAGCCGGCTGTAGCCTGTTTCTTCCGTCATCGCTCTTTCTCCGCCAGGACAGCCGCCCTAAGCTTCGCGGCGCAGTCCTCCAGCCTTCCGTTGTTGGAAAATTCCCGGGTTATCCCCGCCGCCGAAAGCTTCTCCGGCGAAAAGTCTTCCTCATCCGCCAGAAATCTGCGGCAAAGCTCCGTATAGGAGGGCTTTTCCTGCTGTCTTTCTCTTTCCACTGCCCGCAGAAGCCGGATGTCCGGGTCCACGGTGATGTACAGCGGGACCACCCGGTCCCTGCCGAAATACGCCGCCAGCTTTTCGTAGGACTCCAGGGTACCGATCCCAAGCCAGCTGTCGCTTCCGCCTGCGAGCCTGCCGTCGTCAGCGGTAAAATAATACCAGTCGCCGAAGACGGTATGATACACCCGCTCTTCGATAATCTTCCCGGCGGCGCGCAGGGCAGACAGCCCTGCCTCATCCGTAAAGTGATACTCCCTGCCTTCCTCTTCCCCCTGCCTTTTCGGGCGGGTGGTATAGAGAACAACAGGCTTCAGTCCCAGGCCTTCATCCTCTTTGAGAAGTTTAAAAAGGCTGTCCTTGCCGGAAGCGGATTTTCCCATAATATAGTAAATCTTTCCCATTGCCTGGCCTCCTTTAAACTTTCCTCTGCCTGATCTAATGAATTTTAGCATAGTTTGATTCTGCAGGCAAGAAGTAACTGTCTGCATATTGTTAGCCATGGGTAACCAAAAAACGGTATCCCGATTTACGGGATACCGTTGCCTTTTTAAAATAAAAGAATCAGCTTTCTACGACAGTCAGAATGTCCATCGGGCAGTTCTTTGCACAGATGCCGCAGGAAATACATTTGCTGGCTTTATCGTTCTTCAGAACCATTACCTGCATCGGGCAGGCCTCAACGCATTCGCCGCAGCCCACGCATTTTGCTTTGTTGATCATGAAAACGCCGTTGGGCAGCTGCATAATCGCATCATGCTGACAGGTTCTCATGCACTTTCCGCACTGTACACAGGTTTTCGGCTTGGCAGACAGATACTTCTTTCCGGGTACGATCTGAATGCAGGAGAGGGCAGGATCGAATTCCTTGTAAAAAGTTTCGGAACAGGCAATCACGCACTCCAGGCATGCATGACAGGCATCCGGATTGGTAACTGTAAGTCTCTTCATTGCAGGTTCCTCCGTAATATCGTCATCTTTCGATTGTTATTATTTTGTCTATCTTCGGTATTATACCATATTTTTCCGGAATTACCAGTGGGTAAATAACAAACTTGCCCTCCGATATTCGTGAAAACTTGGCGAATTTTCCGCCGCTTACCGATTCTTCAGCTCCTCCACGGTTTTCGCAATCTCCGGCCGGTAGCTTTCCATCATTTCGTCCCAGCCGTCCTCGTAGTCGAAGCAGATGTCGTACACGTCCTCTGCCTCCTCCATCCGCTTCACATAGCCCTCCAGCATGGGAATATCCTTCTCGTAGCAGTGGAAGCTGTTGGCCCGGTGGGTATAGGAGCCCATCTTTACGCCAAGGGCGTCGGCAAAGCGCTTCTGCAGCATGATCAGGGCGAAGGCGTTCATGAAGGTGGCCTTGCAGGCATCGTTGGACCGGAAAAGCACCTTGCAGTGCAGGGCGTCATTCCGGATAAAATACTGGATATGCTGCAGGCAGGCCGGATCCTCGGAGGCCATGTCCTTTTGGGCATCCCGGACCAGGATAACCGCCCGGCGGCTGGAGGCATTCCTGCGCAGATCCTCCAGAATAAAGGAAAACTGGTTCTCCATGCGCTGGTGGTAGGTGTAGGCCCAGTTGCCCTTCTCCACTTCAAAATCCAGTATGCCGTCCAGCATCTCCTGGCGGTACTGCTCCAGCTCCTTGGGGCCGCCGATGAACAGGCGGCTGATCACCGGTTCCTCCAGGGGATTCTCGATAAACAGCGTCATGCTGACTTCCTTCTGCCGGGTATTCCAGTCCCCGCAGGGAAAAAGCGCCTCCTGGGACGCCAGGATCTTCAGTGCCTGGTGGTAGGCCTCGGGCAGAGTTTTCGCCCGGACCAGGTATTCCTCCACCCCGCCGGTATATGTGCTGTTCTCCATCTCTTTCTCCTTTTCGCCGGTATTTTTCATTCCGGACTATCATACCATAAATCGCCGGCCAATACTACCTTCCAGCGTCCGGTTTTCCGGCCCCTTTACCCTCTTTTTTTCGTTCTCTGCCGCAGAAGGGCAAGAAATTCTTCCTCCTCCTGCCGCATCGGGCGTCCCTGCAGCGTCAAGTACCCGAAAACGATCTGGTCCCGGAAGCCCTCCACCACCGAGCAGGTGAACCGGGCCTCCTCCCCGCTGCTTCCCTGCCAGTAGCTTCCTATATTACAGAGGCCTGTCCGGTCCAACATATGCAGCATCAGGTGGTCGCTGTTGGTGCGGATCACCCTGCGAAGGGCGCATTTTCCGCTGCGGAAATGTTCATTGCGCATCAGGATATCCTCCACCTGGAAGAAATCATCCTCCATCTGGATGCAGGCGCAGCCGTCCAGCTCCTCCGGCCGTATGCTTTCCCTGCCGTAAAAGGGTCCTTTTTCCCCGGAATACACCACCAGGTCGCTGGTCAGGAGGGTCGTAAATACCAGGCCCCGGCTTTCCGCCATGTGTCGGAAGGCGGAAAGCTTGCTGTCCGGCACAAAAAGAAAGCCCAGATCCACCGTCCGGTTCTGCAGAAGCTTCGGCATCCGCTCCGTCGGGCTTTCCGTGTATTTCAGGCGGAAATCCCCCTGCTGCCCCAGATAAAATTCCCCGGCGGCCCAGGCCAGGCGGCTGCTGGGATTTGCCGCAATGCTTAAAGTCTTGTTTTCCTCCCGGAAGACCTCCTTCATCAGGGATACGTTTTTCAGCGCGTTTTCCGCGTACATGCGGGCCTGCTCCCCCTCGGGGGTCAGTACAATGCCGGAGCCGGTGCGGACAAAGAGCTTTTTGCCCAGCTCCCTCTCCAGCGTCTGAATAACCTGGCTTACGTGGGGCTGGGTGGTATACAGTTCCTCTGCCGCCCTGGTCAGGGAGCCTTTTTGTGCACTTACCAGAAAATACTGCAGCTGCCGCAGATCCATGCTTTCTCTCCTTTTCCCCTTATCCCACATGCCGCTTTCCGGCCTGTTTATGCAGAGGGTGGCTTTCTGTCCCTATGATATAACGTTTTGTTATATCCTGTCCATAAAATCTCCGGAATATCCGGATTTTCTTTGCAGGGGTATAATAAAATCACATATTGCAGGAAGGAAACCAGGAAAATGATGAAATCCATCCACAGCGCGGTGCACGTGGAAAACGGCCCCATCGGCCGGACGCTTCTTCTTTTTGCCCTGCCCGTGCTGGCCTCTCAGCTGCTCCAGGAGCTGTACAATGTCACGGACTGCATGATCGTCGGGCATTTTGCCGGGAAATTCGCCCTGGCCGCCACCGGTTTTTCCGGGCTGCTGCTCTCCGTTCTGATTAATTTCTTTATCGGCTTTTCCTCAGGCATCAGCGTCATCACCGCAAGGCTTTTCGGCGCCTATGCCTATGACGACCTGAAGAAAACCCTCTCCTCCGTCTTCCGGATGGTTTTCCTTCTTGGGGCTGTCATGACGGCCGCCGGCTTCCTTTGTGCAAAGGAAATCCTGCAGCTTCTGGCCTGTCCCGGCGAGGTCCTGCCGGATGCTTCCCTGTATCTGAGCATCTGCATCTTCGGCCTGACCGCCCAGCTTATTTATAACGTCGGCACCGCCGTGCTGCGTTCCCTGGGCAATACTCTTTCGCCCATGCTGCTGTTTTTCTTTTCCTGCCTGTGCAACCTTATCCTGGACGTGGTACTGGTTCTCGGGGCAGGCCTGGGCGTAACCGGCGCCGCTGCGGCGACCCTCATCTCCCAGTGGTTCCTGGCCCTTCTGATCCTCCGGGCCTTAAAGAAGCTCAGTCCGGAATATTCCCTGGCCCTTACCGGCAGGGGCATTCCCGGAAAGGAACTGCTCTCCATGCTGAAAATCGGCCTTCCTGCCGGCTTTCAGGCGGTCTTCATGAGCATTTCCAGCCTCCTCATCCAGGTAAATATCAACAGCTTCGGCTCCGCCGCCATGGCGGGCATGACCGTCTATGCCAAAATCGAAGGCTGTCTGTACCTGCCCTCCTTTGCCTTCGGCATCGCCCTGACCGGCTTTGTGGGCCAGAACCTGGGTGCGGGCCGCTTTGACCGGATCCGGGAGGCCGTACGCTTAAGCCTCACGGGCATGGTGCTGCTGATTCTTCCCTTAAGCTTCCTTCTGATGCTGGCCTCCGGGCACCTGCTGCCCGTTTTTACACCGGATGCTTCGGTGCTTGCAAATGCCGCCGAAGCCGTCCGTCTGACCTTCCCTGTCTATGTGGTTTATGCGGTGAACCAGGTGCTCCTGGGGGCCATAAAGGGGCTTGGCAACACCGCCTGGCCCATGGTCTGCACCCTTGTCTGCTACAGCCTCTTCCGGGTCATCTGGTGCAGGCTGCTGATTCCCTTCTACCCCACCATGCGGGTGGTCTACTTAAGCTACGACATCAGCTTCTTCCTGATGCTTGCCATGCTCATTCCCTTTTACCTGCACATGTTCCGGAAAATACGGCAGTGACAGACGTGACAGGGGGACGGTTCTTTTTGTCACCAGGTGACAAAAGAACCGTCCCCCTGTCACATCCCTCCCCCTGTCACGTTATCCGGCTTCCGAAAACGCCTGCTTTTCGCCTCATATGACTTCGCAGCACCAGGACAAAGGCTATGGTAAAGCAGGCCGCCGCCGTCGCCCAGGTTATGGGATAGACCGCCGCGACGGATTTCAGCGTCCCGATGTGTTTCGAGAAGGCCGCCAGAAGGCTGATCCGCAGGATACACAGGTTGGCGATAATGATGAACATGGAGGTCAGGGAGTAGCCCATGGCCCGCACCGCGCCGCCGAACACCTCGATAAAGGGGTAAATCCAGTACAGCGGGAAGGTGACCTTCGCCAGGGTAATGGCCAGGTTCATCACCTCCGGGTCCTTCATGAACCAGCGGAATACCGTCCCGGAAAAGCCCAGGATAACAGAGGAAATGCAAAGCACGATAGCTGCCCCTGTGAACACCAGGATTAACGAGCCTTTTCGTATCCTTTTGTACTCCCCCGCCCCGAAATTCTGGCCGGTAAAGGCCGTGGAGGCCTGGCCGAAGGCCAGGATTGCCAGGAAATTCAGGTTTTCCACCTTGTAATACGTGGAGAAGGCGGCCACCGCCGTGTCCCCGTACCCGTTGATGAATACCTGGACGATGATATTCGAGAATGTGATGATGATTGTCTGTATGCCCGTGGGCAGGCCGATGCGCAGCACCTGGCCGAGGATTTTGCCGTCGATGCGGATTTCCTTTGCGGAAAGCTTAAGC
>CADBNF010000034.1 GCA_902796005.1 uncultured Lachnospiraceae bacterium
CAACGTGGGCATCCCCATCGAACTGGCCCTGGCCTCCGTGGATCAGAGACTGCGGGACGAAGGCATCCGGAACAACGTCTCCCTTGTGGCCGGCGGCTCCATCCGCAGCGCCGCCGACGTGGTAAAGGCTGTCGCCCTCGGCGCCGACGCCTGCTATATCGCCACAGCTGCTCTGCTCGCCCTGGGCTGCCATCTGTGCCGCACCTGCCAGAGCGGCAAATGCAACTGGGGCATTGCTACCCAGGAGCCGGAGCTGGTCAAACGGCTGAACCCGGATATGGGCAGCGAACGGCTGGTGAACCTGATGACTGCCTGGCGGCATGAAATCATGGAGCTCATGGGCGGCATGGGCATCAACTCCATAGAAGCTTTGCGGGGCAACCGGCTGATGCTGCGCGGTGTCGGCCTGACCGACAGGGAACTGAAAATCCTCGGAATCTCTCACGCAGGAGAATAGAAATGAAACGTGTCTATGTAAATGAAGAATGGTGCCTGGGCTGCCATTTATGTGAATACAACTGCGCCTTTGCCAACTCCGGCCTTTCTGATATGGTCCTGGCCCTGAAGGGGAAACCCCTCTACCCCCGGATTCATGTGGAAGAAGGCAGGAAAATATCCTATGCTGTATCCTGCCGGCACTGCGACGACCCGCTGTGCGTGAAAAGCTGTATTGCCGGCGCACTTTCGAAGAAAGACGGGGTCATACAGATTGATAAGGATAAATGCGTCAGCTGCTACACCTGCATCCTGGTCTGCCCTTATGGCGCACTCTCTCCCGGAGAAACCGGCGTCATGCAGAAATGCGAACTCTGTCTGACCAATTCCTTCGGGGAACCGGCCTGTGTGCAGGGCTGTCCCAACAGGGCAATCGTTTATGAAGAACGGGGTGACACGGTATGACAAAATATGTTATTGCCGGAAACGGAATTGCCGCCGCCGGCTGTATAGAAGGCATCAGAAGCAGGGATAAAGACGGTGAAATCACCGTAATCTCCGAAGAAAAGCATCCTGTGTACTGCAGGCCTCTGATTTCCTATTATCTGGAAGGGAAAACGGATTTGCAGCGTATGGCCTACCGCAGCGGGGATTTTTATGAAAAAAACGGCTGCAGGGTCCTTTACGGCCGGAAAGCCCTTAAAATTGAAAAAGATTCGAAGGAAATAGAACTGGACGGCGGAACGCGTATCCCTTACGACAGACTCTGCATCGCCGCCGGCTCCGCACCTTTCGTACCCCCTTTCGCCGGACTGGAAACCGTCGAAAGCAAATATTCCTTCATGACCCTGGACGACGCACTGGAACTGGAACAGGCAGTCACAAAAGAAAGCCGGGTACTCATCATCGGCGCCGGCCTTATCGGTCTGAAATGCGCGGAAGGCCTCCTTGACCGTGCAGGAAACATTACCGTCTGCGACCTTGCCGACCGGATTCTGTCCAGTATCCTGGATACGGAATGCGCGGCATTCATGCAGAAGCATCTGGAGGAAAAAGGCATACGTTTCTGCCTGAATGACAGCGCCGCCTCCTTTGACGGAAACCGGGCCATAATGAAAAGCGGCGCGGTTGTGGAATTTGACGTTCTGGTTCTTTCCGTGGGTGTACGTCCGAATATTTCCCTTCTGGCCGGCTGCGGCGGTCAGACAAACCGCGGCATTGTCGTTGACGGCAGGATGCGTACGTCCGTTCCGGACATTTTTGCTGCCGGAGACTGTACGGAAGGGCCGGATGCTTCCACCGGCGAAAACAGGGTTCTTGCCATTCTCCCCAATGCCTGTATGCAGGGTTTTACAGCAGGGATAAACATGGCAGGCGGTGAAAGCCTGTTTGATAATGCGATTCCCATGAATTCCATCGGCTTTTTCGGGATGCACGCCATGACTGCAGGCTCCTATGACGGAGAGCTGTATGAGGAAAGAACGGAAACCTCCCTGAAACGGCTTTTTACCAAAGACGATCTTCTGAAGGGCTTTATCCTCATCGGCTGCAATGAACGGGCAGGCATTTACACTTCCCTTATCCGGGAAAAGACGCCTCTTTCTTCCATTGATTTCGATATGCTGAAAAAAGCGGCGACAACAGCTGCCTTCCCGCCGGAAAGCCGGAGGAAAATGTTTGGAGGTGAGAGATAAATGACATTGATTTATGCAGAAGGTCTCGACCATAAAACAATCAATGAAGCAATCCGGCAGGCAGAAACGGACTGCACCATTGAAGGCTGCCTTGGCCAGCGGTTTATCGCTGCCGGCATGTCCGGAAAAAGCATCGAAATCCACGGTGTTCCGGGCAATGCCCTGGGCGCTTACCTGAACGGCGGAACGCTCAATGTCAGCGGAAATGCCCAGGACGCAGTGGGAGATACCATGAATGACGGCCTGATCATTGTACACGGAAATATCGGGGACGCTGCGGGCTATGCCATGCGGGGCGGCAGGATTTATATCCGGGGAAATGCCGGATACCGGGCCGGCATCCACATGAAAGCCTACGAAGACAAGGTGCCGGTCATGGTTATAGGCGGCCGCGCCGGCAGTTTCTTGGGGGAATACCAGGCAGGCGGCATCATCGTGGTGCTGAATCTGGATGAACCCGGAAAAAAAATTGTAGGAAATTTTCCCTGCACCGGTATGCACGGTGGAAAAATGTTCCTGCGGTCGGACTGCAGAGATGTCGTTTTTCCGGAGCAGGTAACCGCCAGACCGGCTGATGATACGGATATAGAGGAGCTTAAAAGCTGTCTTTCCGAATACTGTGAAGTCTTCGGCTGCGATCCGGCGGACATCCTGTCCGCTCCCTTTACCGTCGTCACCCCCAACACCGCCAACCCCTACATCCGAATGTATGTAGCTAATTAAAAAACTGCCGTATTCACTGGTCAAGCCCTCTGAATACGGCAGTTTTTTTAATTACTCCTGGTTTATCGTCGACACCCCCATGGTCATCTCTTCCAGCACATCCAGCACCAGCCGGACCG
>CADBNF010000035.1 GCA_902796005.1 uncultured Lachnospiraceae bacterium
ATCCGTCAGTTCAACCTGATGTTCAAGACCTTCCAGGGCGTTACCGAGGATGCCAAGAATACGGTATATCTGCGTCCCGAGACCGCCCAGGGTATCTTTGTAAACTTTAAAAACGTGCAGAGAACCTCCCGGAAGAAGATTCCCTTCGGCATCGCCCAGATCGGCAAATCCTTCCGTAACGAGATTACCCCCGGCAACTTCACCTTCCGTACCAGGGAGTTTGAGCAGATGGAGCTGGAGTTCTTCTGTGAGCCGGACACCGACCTGGAATGGTTCGCCTACTGGAGAAGCTTCTGTATTGACTGGCTGAAACGCCTGGGCATGAAGGACGAGGAACTGCGGGCCAGGGATCATTCCCCCGAGGAGCTTTCCTTCTACAGCAAGGGCACGACGGATCTGGAATTCCTCTTCCCCTTCGGCTGGGGCGAGCTGTGGGGCATCGCAGACCGTACCGATTACGACCTGACCCAGCATGCCAATGTTTCCGGCGAGGATCTGAGCTATTTCGATGATGAGAAGAAGGTGCGTTACCTTCCCTACGTGGTTGAGCCCTCCCTTGGCGCTGACCGCGTGGTGCTGGCCTTCCTCTGCAGCGCCTACGACGAAGAGGTGCTGGATGCGGAGAAGAACGACGTGCGTACCGTGCTGCATTTCCATCCGGCCCTGGCTCCGGTGAAGATCGCGGTTCTTCCCCTGTCCAAGAAGCTGAACGGACCGGCGGAGAAGATTTTCATGGATCTCTGCAAAAAGTACAACTGCGAGTTCGACGACAGGGGCAACATCGGCAAGCGCTACCGCAGACAGGATGAAATCGGCACTCCCTTCTGCGTAACCTACGATTTCGATTCCGAAAACGACAATTCGGTTACCATCAGAGACAGGGACAGCATGGGTCAGGTGCGTGTGCCCATCGAAGGTCTGGAAGTCTATTTCGCGGATAAATTCGATTTCTGATAAAAGACATACGGCGGGGACGAAAGATACGTCTCCGCCGGTTTTTTTGACAAAAAAAAGAACCGCTTTTAGCGGTCCTTCTTCTTCGGTTTTATTTTTCAATGAGGGGGAAAGGTAGAGAAAATGTTTTGTTCATCTTCATCTCTGATACAGAGTATACACAGGAATTGTGAGCAAAATATGACTTGGGCATAAAATTAGCATAAAGTTCCTTAAATAATTCTAAAGTTGACAAGAAAAGATAATTGAAATAAGATTAACAGGTAATAAAGCAGTGTTTTTCGCATTTCCCGAAAGGGTGTCAGCGCAATTCCCTTCAGACACCCGATTACCCAGAAACGATTTAACCGGAAAAAACAGATTACGGAGGAAAATATGACAAGAGCACAGTATGAAAGCCTGCCCTTATCCGAGATCCGTGAGCTGGCCAAGGCCAGGGGCCTGACCAGGGTATCCGCACTGAGAAAGCAGGAGCTCATTGCCCGGATGCTGGAGGAGGATGAGAAGGAGAAGGCGGCAAAGCAGGAGCCGCAGCCGAAACAGGAATTCCGGGAAAGGCCGGTGCAGGATGCGCAGCCAAGACAGGAATTCCGGGAAAGACCGGTGCAGGAGCCGGTGCAGCCTGCGGGCAGGATGTCTGACTACCAGAGAAGGTCCAGCTCCATTCCCAAATCCAACCTGCAGACCCTGGACAGCGGCCAGCTGGCCAGCGGTATCCTGGAGGTTATGCCGGACGGCTTCGGCTTTATCCGTTCGGAGAATTTCATGCCCGGCGATGCGGACGTTTATGTATCCCCTTCCCAGATTAGAAAATTTCTATTAAAGACCGGGGATATTATCGTGGGAAATACCCGGATCAAGACCGCCACGGAGAAGTTTTCCGCCCTTCTTTATGTGAAGAGCATCAACGGCATGACGCCGGAGGATTCCCTGAAGCTGCCGGATTTCGAAGATCTCACCCCTATTTTCCCCAATGAACGGCTTCACCTGGAGCGGCCCGGCGGCAGCCTGGCCATGCGGATCGTGGACCTGATAAGCCCCATCGGCAAGGGCCAGAGGGGCATGATTGTTTCCCCGCCCAAGGCCGGCAAAACCACGCTTTTGAAGGAAGCGGCCAAGGCCATCCTGAAGAATAACCCGGAGATGCACATCATCATTCTCCTTATCGATGAGCGGCCGGAGGAGGTGACGGACATGAAGGAAACCGTCACCGGCGACAACGTGGAGGTGATTTACTCCACCTTCGACGAGATGCCCGAGCACCACAAACGGGTATCGGAGATGGTGATTGAGCGGGCCAAGCGCCTGGTGGAAATGGGCAGGGACGTGGTGATCTTCATCGACAGCATTACCCGCCTGGCCCGGGCCTACAACCAGGTGGTGCCCCCCAGCGGCAGGACCCTGTCCGGCGGCCTTGACCCGGCGGCCCTGCATATGCCCAAGCGGTTCTTCGGCGCGGCGCGGAACATGCGGGAGGGCGGCAGCCTGACCATTCTTGCCACCGCTCTTGTGGAGACCGGCAGCAAGATGGACGACGTGGTCTACGAGGAATTCAAGGGCACCGGCAACATGGAGCTGGTGCTGGACAGAAAGCTGCAGGAGAGAAGGCTGTTCCCCGCCATCGACATCGTCAAGTCGGGCACCCGTCGGGAGGACCTGCTTCTGACCCCGGAGGAAATGGAGACGGTAAACAAGATGCGTCGGGCCTTAAACGGCCTGAAAACCGAGGAAGCGGCGGACAGCATCCTGAACATGTTCGCCAAAACCCGGGACAATGCGGAGCTTATCCGTGCCTTAAAGGGCAGAAATATCCTGTAAGAAAACGGCTTCCCCGTAAGGTGCGGGGGAGCCGTATTGTATAAATAAAGATTGACTGAAAACTGCCGAAAAGGTATACTGTATATCTGAAACAGGAGAGATGTCCGAGTGGTTTAAGGTGTAGCTCTCGAAAAGCTATGAACCGAAAGGTTCCGGGGGTTCGAATCCCCCTCTCTCCGTTTTTTATATTTTATTGTACACCTACTGAAGCGGCCTCCTACCTGGTGCGCCAACACCTGGGAAGGTGGGTTTTAACAAAACTGTTGAAAAACATGTATTGACAGTTTATAATGAACTTAACAAGAGAGCCGAACGCTGGGTGAAGACCAGCCGCCGGTCAGGTAGATTATCGAAAGTGACGCACTATCCTAGCACGACAGGTGCGTCACTTTCTGCGTTTTAAGGTATAAACAAGAGTGACAACCGCACAAAGCATTATTACAAACTGGATTAAATCCGACCATGTAATCATCTGCACCAAC
>CADBNF010000036.1 GCA_902796005.1 uncultured Lachnospiraceae bacterium
AAAGGGTGCCCACGGCCTGGAGGAGAGAGGCGTATACCGTATCCACCAGTTTGAAAAACAGGAAATGATCGTGGTCTGCAAGCCCGAGGACAGCAAATACTGGTATGACCAGCTGTGGAAAAACACCGTGGACCTTTTCCGGTCCATGGAGATTCCCGTCCGTACCCTGGAGTGCTGCTCCGGTGACCTGGCGGATCTGAAGGTGAAATCCTGCGACGTGGAAGCCTGGTCTCCCCGTCAGAAGAAATATTTTGAAGTGGGCAGCTGCTCCAACCTGGGAGATGCCCAGGCCAGAAGGCTGAAAATCCGTGTAAACGGCAAGGACGGCAAATATCTTGCCCATACCCTGAACAATACCGTAGTCGCGCCGCCCAGAATGTTGATTGCCTTCCTGGAGAATCATCTCCAGGCGGATGGTACCGTTACCATTCCGGAGGTTCTCTGGCCCTACATGGGCGGAACAAAGGTACTTGTTCCGAAGAAGAAATAAGTAAGAACGGCAGTAAGGTTTACATAACACATTGTGAAAGGAGGCAGCGTTATGCATAAATATCTTCACTCTGTCGGTTTTTCCGACATCCGGACGCCGGAAGATCTGGACGCCGTTATCCGGGATGTTGCCGCCAATTACACAATGAAAACGGTGGCCGGCACCCCTGACGGAAGACAGTTTGTGGAACTGTCCCTGGATTATGCCTATGACTGCGGCATTTCCCTCTGTGGGGAATATGACGACCGGGGACATTTCCGCATGGAGTATTATTATCCCTATTACCGCGGCTCCATCATCAGCTCCAATGACGAGGTGATTGTGGACCGGCAGGCGGACAAAAGGGCCTTTGTGGGTGCCTGTGAGGACAGGAGAGTTGACATAACGTTGGTTTTCACCCTCATCGGCGCGGCCCAGTTCCTGAATACCCGCCGGGAAAAGGACAGCTTAAAGGTGAACCATTCCGCGTTGGCTCTTTCCTGCCTGGCGGAATCGGGGACGATTCTTCTCCCTGTTCAGAAGAACGTCTACGAGATGCAGGAAGCCTCCCGCAGGCTGCAGAAGAGGAATGCGCTGATTTCCCGGGCGAAGAACGGGGATGAGGAGGCCATCGAAAGCCTGACCATGGAGGACATGGACACCTACAACCTGGTTTCCCACCGGATCATGCACGAGGATCTGTATTCCATCGTAGACACCTGCTTCATGCCCTACGGCTTTGAATGCGACCAGTACAGTATCATCGGCACCATTGAGAACATCCGCATCACCCGCAATGCCTATACCGGGGAAAGCCTGTACCAGATGAACGTCACCTGCAATGATATTTCCCTGGACGTCTGCGTCAACGAGAAAGACCTGTTCGGGGAGCCGAAGGTCGGCCGCCGGTTCAAGGGTGTTGTGTGGCTTCTGGGAAGCCTGCTTTATTGACAAAGGCCGGAAGGACAAAGCTGCAGCCGGAAGGATTTTCGGTTGGGTGTTGAAATATTTCCGACAGTTGTGTATAATACAAAAGCCGTCTGCGGACGGCATGTCTCCGTAGCTCAGCAGGATAGAGCGTTCGCCTCCTAAGCGAAAGGCCATGGGTTCGAATCCCGTCGGGGACGTTAAAAAACGGATGTCCGTTATGAAACGGGCATCCGTTTTTTGGTTGCTGTCCGTTATTTATCGGCTGTTTCCTTCTACTTCTCAGATGTGGACGTTTTGTTCGCTTAGGTTACCTCTGGAAGTAATTTTTTAGCGTTTTCTTATCACGGGAAGCACAAATCGCACCTTTTTCGGAACTACACAAAAAGTATAGGGGAAAACCCGTCCGGGTGTCGTCTGGGGAAGGGCCGGGAAATGATGGGGAAATGCTCTGACAGGAAGGGGTCCGTCTGAACACATTACGGTATATAATACTCTATTGCTGGCGTAATCATCTTGATATTGCTTCACCAATAAAGTAGAGTATAAGAGTCAGATTGATTGCAGCAGTGATGAGGAGTCTTCTATGCTTGATAATAAAGGATTCGACCTGTGGGCAGACGGGTACGATAAAAATGTAGGCATATCGGATGAAGAAAACACATATCCCTTTGCCGGATACAAAGATGTGCTGGGAACCATCTATAAGATCATCATGGATAAACCGAATGCTGTTGTCCTGGACATTGGCTTCGGTACCGGAACGCTCACTACGAAGTTGTACGAAAATGGATGCACGATCTATGGCCAGGACTTCTCAGCGAGGATGATCGAGCTGGCTTCCGAAAAGATACCCAACGCTCATCTATATCAGGGTGATTTTACACAGGGATTGGTGGAGCCGCTCTTGGCACAGCGCTATGATTTCATCGTAGCGACCTACTCGCTGCATCATCTGACTGATGAACAAAAGGTTTGCTTCCTGCGTATGCTGCGCGACCATCTGAACCCCGGTGGACAGGTTTTGATCGGTGACGTTGCCTTTGAAAACCGAAGCCAGTTGGAACAGTGCCGGAAGGACACAGGTGACGAATGGGACGACGATGAAATCTACTTCGTCGTGGACGAGTTGAAGAAAGAGTTCCCGTCGCTCATATTTACACAAATCTCCTACTGTGCCGGTATCATTTCACTGGTTTCATAAAATTAATACTACGGAGGTAGCGATGGAGTATTCCAGAATAGTGGTTTCTCAGACTGATGCATTGTGGGAACTGCAAAAGGCGTATAAAGCAGAAATTGAAGAGGATATGCCTACGGAGCAGGATCTGAATCGGCTGAAGGAAGCAATTGAAGAGAATCGGATATTGTTTTACGGTGCCTGGGATGGAACGACATTAACAGGCTGTTGTTCCATCACGATCGGATTTTCCACCTTCAATTACGCTGCAAGCGGTGTGTTTGAAGATTTCTATATTCGTCCGGAATACCGGCATAAAGGCATTGCAAGAGAGTTGGTAAAGTATGCCCGGCAAGACAGCGGTGCAGAGTCATTGACCGTTGGCTGTGCAGACTGTGATGTGGAGATGTATCAGTCACTTGGGTTTTCGATACATCTGGGCAATCTGCTTGCATTTGAATGACTGCCAGCCCTGCGAAGGAAGAACGGTATTGTGAGGACAACTTCTTAAATGGGCAGATAAATATCAAAAGGTGAATCTGGTTGAAATAAGTAAATTGTTGATTCCATATTCGGATAAGGTTATTGAGTAATACACATTCCAGTTTATGAAGGAGAACCCAATGGACATTTCCTTTGTATCTGAACAAGACAAGTTTAATTATCGGGTCTGTGCCATCATCCTTTCGGGAAACAAAATCCTGGCCATGCACGACGAGCGCTCGCCATATTATTATCTGCCCGGCGGCAGAGTTCGGATGGGTGAAACCGCCGAACACGCCGTTGTCAGAGAAGTAGAAGAAGAAATGAATATCAAAGCAAAGATCGTCCGCCCGTTATGGCTGAACCAAGGCTTCTTCACTGAGGATGTTGATAAGCTGAATTACCACGAGA
>CADBNF010000037.1 GCA_902796005.1 uncultured Lachnospiraceae bacterium
AAGGAGCTGTATCCCGACATCGTCACCGCCAACATGAACGGCACGCCTTACTACACCAATTCCTCCCACCTGCCCGTGGGCTTTACCGAGGACATTTATTCCGCCCTCGATATTCAGGACGAGCTGCAGACCCTCTATACCTCCGGCACCGTCTTCCATGCCTTCCTGGGCGAGAAGCTGCCTGACTGGAAGTCCGCGGCAACCCTGGTAAGAAAGATTGCCGAGAATTACCGGCTGCCCTACTACACCATGAGCCCGGTCTACTCCATCTGCAAGAACCACGGCTACCTCATCGGCGAGCAGTACAAGTGCCCGCTGTGCGGACAGAATACCGAGGTTTACAGCCGGATTACCGGTTACTACCGTCCGGTGCAGAACTGGAACGACGGCAAGGTGCAGGAGTTCAAGGATCGTAAGGTCTATGACATCGGCGCATCCCACCTTACCCATACCGGCCCCGTGAAGATTTCCGCCCAGGTACAGACGGAGAATTCCGGCCCGGTGGTAACGGACAGCGCAAAGGTTTACCTTTTCGTGACCCCCACCTGCCCCAACTGCAAGCTTGCCATGCAGCTTCTGGACAGAAAGGGCGTGGTATATGAGAAGCTTGTAGCCACGGAGCATGTGGACCTGGTGAACAAATACGGAATCAAACAGGCGCCTACCCTGGTTATCGCCGACGGCGAAGCCTTTGAGAAATTCAAAGGCGTTTCGGAAATCAAAAGCTATCTGACCAGCGAACAGGCGGTATAAAGCGGATTTTCCGAAAATACACTGAAAAACTTAAGGGAGCGTTTCCATACGCTCCCTTAAACTGTATAGAAGGCAGTAAACTGCCGGAAGAGAGAGAAAAATGACGGATATTATTGTAATCGGCGGGGGCCCCGCCGGAATGACGGCTGCGCTTTACGCTTTAAGAAACGGGAAATCCGTAACCATACTGGAGAAAAACGGCTTCGGCGGACAGATTACCTATTCGCCCCGGGTGGAGAACTATCCCGGCACCCTGCAGATGAGCGGCAATGAGTTTGCCGACCGGTTCATGGACCAGATCATCACCCATGGTGCGGAGCTGGAGCTGGAGGAAGCCACAGGCATCGAAGACGTGGATGGAAAGAAACTTGTCCGTACGGCGGAGGGCGGAAGATACGAAGCCAAAGCGGTGATCCTGGCCACCGGCGTGAAGCACCGCATGCTGGGCCTGCCGGGGGAAACCGAGCTTGTGGGAAACGGCATTTCCTTCTGCGCGGTCTGCGACGGGGATTTCTACGCGGACCAGACCGTCTGCGTGGCGGGCGGCGGAAATTCCGCCCTGCAGGAAGCCCTGTTCCTTTCCGGAAAATGCCGGGAGGTTATTATTCTCCAGGATATGCCGGCATTCACCGGTGAGAAAAAACTGCAGGAGCTGCTGTTTTCCCGGAGCAACGTGCAGAAGCATGTGAATATGCGGATCACCGGCCTGGTTACGGAAGGAGATGCCCTTAAAGGGGTTGAGGCGGAGGACCGGGTAAGCGGCGAAAAGAAGACCTTCTCCTGCGACGGCCTCTTTGTGGCCATCGGCCTGATTCCGGAAAATGAAGCCTTTGCCGATCTGGCAAGCCTGGATGCCTACGGCTATTTCAATGTGGGAGAGGACTGCAGGACGGAGACGCCCGGCATCTTTACCGCGGGAGACTGCCGCAAAAAGTCAGTCAGGCAGCTGACCACCGCTGTGGGTGACGGCGCAAATGCAGCCATCGCCGCCTGCAATTACATTGACGAACAGTTCCGGTAAATAATTGAACCGGGGACCGGCGGGATTTCTTTCCTTTAAGTGAAAAACCTTTCCGAATTTGCTATTTTCCCTTTTCCACTGACATATAAAGTGATACAATTAAACCGGAACAGAGGCGAGAAGTTCTCTTTTGCCGGGTACATGGCAGGAAGGAGAAGAATTATGGCACAGATGCAGGTCATGAAGTCCATGAAGTGGTGTACAAACTGCAAATACTGGACGGGCGAGCGTGTTAAGGATGAAGCCACCGGGAAATTTGTGGTGGACAATACCAAAACGGCGCCCTGTGATAATCCCATGGGGTATTACCAGGTGCAGTGCAACTTTAACACAACCTGCAACCAGTTCGACGCCGTGGAATAACGGCGGCCCCGGGGGCATGCTTCCCCGGAACAGTCCCGGTAAGTTCCGGGTAGAAAAACTTCCATACAGGCAGTAGGTCTGCATGGAAGTTTTTGTAAATTTACCGACGATAAGGAGACAACTGTCTGCATGAACAAAAGGAGCTTTCTCAATAAACTCTCCTATACCCATATCGTTGTAATCGGCTTTCTGCTGATTATCGTTGTCGGTACCATCCTTCTTTCCCTGCCCATCGCATCCAACAGCAGCAGGCTGAACGTGACGGATACCTTCTTTACGGCGACCTCCGCCACCTGCGTGACCGGCCTTGTGGCTGCGGATACGGCTGTTCAGTGGTCACTGTTCGGCCAGATTGTGATATTGATCCTGATTCAGGTGGGCGGCCTGGGCTTTATGACCATCATTGCTCTGTTTTCCTTTTTCATGGGGAAAAAGATAGGCCTGCATTCCCGGCAGCTCCTGATGGAGAGTGTCAACGTGGACCGGCTGGGCGGCGTGGTAGCCCTTATCAGGAAGGTGCTTATCGGTACGGGCATCGTGGAAGGCCTCGGCGCCGTGGTGCTTTCCCTGCGGTTTATTCCCAGGTTCGGCATCGGCAGGGGGATTTATTACGGGATTTTCCATTCCGTATCCGCCTTCTGCAATGCGGGCTTTGATCTGATGGGAAACGCCGAGCCTTATTCCTCCTTTGTCGGCCTGGCCCAGGACAAGGTGGTGATGGTGACCCTTATCCTGCTTATTCTGATCAGCGGCATCGGTTTCCTGGTGTGGGATGATGTGACCGAAAACGGCATTCATTTTTCCCGCTACAGGCTGCATTCCAAGATTGCCCTGACCACCACGGTGGTTCTGACAGCAGCCGGCACGGTGATTTTCCTGATTTCCGAAAACGGCAATACCCTGGCGGGCATGACCCCGGGAAACAAGCTGGTGGTCTCCCTGTTCTCTGCGGTAACGCCGAGAACCGCGGGCTTTAACTGTGTGGATACCGCGGCCATGACCCCGGCCTCCACCATGATGACGATACTGTTTATGATTATCGGCGGCAGCCCGGGCTCTACGGCGGGCGGTATCAAAACCACCACCATCGCGGTCATGGTTATTGTGGCGATGGCTTCCTTTAAGAAAATGTCCGGCTACAATGCCTTCGGCAGAAGACTGGAGGACAACATCCTGAAGAGGGCGGTCACGGTCATCACCGTCTACGCCATGCTGGCCGTATCGGCGGTTATCGTCATCGGCATTACGGACAACGCCATTCCCCTGAAGGATATCCTTTTCGAGGTGGCCAGCGCCTGCAGCACGGTGGGTATGACCACCGGCATCACCCGCTCCCTGACGGCTGTGGCCCGGTGGGTCATTATTATCTGCATGTTCTGCGGCCGGGTGGGAAGCGTCACCTTCTTCATGGCCATCACCAACAGAAAACAGGTTACCGGCATTACACTGCCGAAGGAGGATATTAACATCGGATAACCCGGCAGACCGGGAATCTGCTTTAACAATAGGAGGTAAAAATGAAATCATTTCTTGTGATCGGACTGGGACGTTTCGGAAAACATCTGTGCACGAGCCTGATGGACCAGAATGCCGAAGTTATGGCTGTGGACAGCGACGAGGAACAGGTGGATGCCATTGCCGGGCATGTGACCAAGGCGCAGATCGGGGACTGTACCCGGGAGGACGTGCTCCGCTCCCTGGGCCCTGCGAACTTTGACGCCTGCTTTGTCTGCATGGGAACGGATTTCCAGAGCAGTCTGGAGACCACATCCCTGCTGGCCGAGCTCGGTGCAAAGATGGTAATCAGCAAGGCGGGCACCCGCATCCAGGAAAAATTCCTTTTAAAGAACGGTGCCACGGAAGTTGTGTATCCCGAAAGGGAGATGGCGGTCAAGCTGGCCAGAAGGATGACCAGCGGCAAAATCGCGGACTATCTGGAGATTACCGACGACGTTTCCCTGTTCCAGATAGAATGCTTTGATGCCTGGAGGGGCAAAACCATTGCGGACCTGAATTTCCGTAAGAAATACAATGCCAATATCGTGGCCATCAAAAAGGGGGAGAGCATCCTTATGCCCGTCCCGGATTATCGTTTTGACAAAACCGAGGAAATCATGGTCATCTGTAATAAGACAGATATGAATAAGCTGCTGAAGCGAGGCTGAGGCAGCTTTCGCTGTACCATAAGGAGGAAAACAGGTATGTACGAACGCTGTCATTTTGATCCCGAACACATCCCCTACGGCAGAAGGGATTCCTGGCTGGGGGTAACGCAGAAAGAAGTAAACGGAGAGAAAAAGACCTATATTACCGTGCTTCCCGCAGAGCCCAAGGGCACGGGCAGAGATGATCGGGGCATGTACCTGCTGCCCATATCCCTTTTAAAGGACGGGAAGGAGCTGCCCTACCGTACGGAGGTGACCCCGGTATGCGCCAGGCTTGTCTGTGAGGCGGGCGAGGTGAGACTGTGCATCTCCGATCCGGATATCATCCGCCTTCAGGCCGTGGGGGTGGACGTGCGGATAACCCCGGCCCTGGCACCCCACGAGATCGCCAAGGACAGGGGAGACGGCAGCTGGGAAACCTGTTTTCATCCCGCCAAGATGCTGATGGTTCCCCTGGCAGGGGAAATGAAGGTAAACGGCTGGTTCGATGTGGTGGCCAGCCAGATGCATGATTTAAGCTTCGATTTCCTGGCAGGACCGGAGGGCAGGGCAGAGGCCGCCGTTCATTATTACAAATCCACCGGCAGGAGAAGGGCCTCCTATCCGGCCTTTGAAGACTGCCTGGCTTCCGTGGAGGCGGAATTTGCCGCCTACATGGACACGGTTCCCGCCGTTCCCGAGGATCTGAAGGAGGAACGGGTCCTTGCCGCCTATCTGGTGTGGGTGCATATCATGAGAATCGGGGACGAGGAATACGTGTATATGAACAAGGGCATCCACAAGGCTGCCTTTTCCTGGCAGCAGTGCTACCAGGCCATGGCCCAGAAGAACAATCCCGCCCTTGCCTGGCATTTCCTGACCTCCATGTTCCGTTTCCAGGACGATTACGGCGTGCTGCCGGATTCCGTGGATGACTGCACGCAGAATTTCGCAGGCTGCAAGCCGCCGCTGCACGGGGTTGCATTGCAGTTTCTGAAGGATTATACGGATTTTTCCTTCGTGCCCGTCCGGGAATACCGGGCATTTTACGAGGGCCTTACCCGCCTTGTGGGCTGGTGGATGTCCTACCGGGACACGGACAACGACGAAATGCCCCAGTATGATTCCGCCGACGAGTCCGGCTGGGACGATGCCAGCATGTTTGCGCAAGGCACCCCGGCGGAAAGCGCGGATCTTTCCGCCTATATGGTCATCCTTATGGATATGCTTTCCGAGATGGCCGGCCGTCTGGGCAACACCTATGAGGAAAGAGAATGGAAGAGACGGTCGGAAAGACTGCTTGCCGCCATGCTGGATACCCTCTGGGACGGGGATAAGTTCATCACCCTGCTTTCCGGCAGCCACAAAAAGGTGGAAAGCGGCAGCCTGGCCGGCTTCCTGCCCCTCCTTCTGGGCAAACGCCTGCCGGAGGAGATTCGGCAGAAGCTGATTGCGCCCCTGAAGGAAGAGGGAAGATGGCTCAGCCCCTACGGCCTTGCGGGAGAGGATATGACAGGAGACAGGTGGCTTCCCGTGGGCTGGCTTGCCGGACCGGTGCTGGCGCCTGCCAACCTGCTGATTTTCCTGGGCCTTCTGGCCTGCGGGGAAGAAGAGCTGGCGAAGGAAATCGCCTTAAGATATACGGCAGCCCTCAAGCGCACCGGCTTTGCCATGATTATCCACTCCAAAACAGGAGAGGACGTCAGCGAAGGCCGGTGGAAGGTGTCGAAAATCAACCGGATGAGCTGGACCGGCGCCGCATTTCTCATAATGGGTTCGTACCTGGCAGATAACGCCTGAGAAGATAAAGGAGAAGAAAAATGTCACAGTGTAAATTTCCCCATCTGTTCGCCCCCCTGGAAGTCAAGGGGCAGGTGATCAAAAACCGGATGATGTCCGCCCCGAACATGCTCTTCCACACCGTGGACGGAAGAGCCACGGACTTTTACATCGGCTACCTGGAGCATAAGGCCAGAGGCGGCGCCGGCATCGTGAACCTGGGTGAGGTCTCCGTGGGAGACGGCGGAAACCATACCCCGGAGATGATCAAGACCCTGGACAATATGCCCATCTTTGCGGAGCTGTCCGCCTGCATCCGGGAGCACGGCGCCCTGGCCAGCGCGGAGCTGACCCACGGCGGCATGCGGGGCAAGCCCCAGTTCAACCGGGAAATCATGCCCATGGGGCCGGTTTCCTACACCTCCATGTACGACGGCAAAACCTATCCCGGGATGACAATTGCGGATATGGACCGGGTTGTGGCCCAGTATGCCGATGCAACGGAATATATGCTGAGCTGCGGGTTCGATACAGTGCTGCTGCATTTCGGCCATGGCTGGCTTCCCGCCCAGTTCCTTTCACCCCTGGTCAACACCAGGACGGACGAATACGGCGGAAGCCTGGAAAACCGCATGCGCTTCCCCTTACGCATTCTGAAAGCAGTCCGTGACAGGGTGGGCGAAGACCAGCTCATCATGATGCGCGTCTCCGGTTCGGAACGGATGGAGGGCGGCTTTACGGATGCGGATATCACCGAATTCCTAAGCATTGCCCAGCAGTACGTGGACCTGGCGGAAATCAGCTGCGAGGGCTTCACCGACAACATGGCCTCCACCTACCGTCCCCTGGGCCTGAATGTGGAGTTTGCGGACCATATCAAAAACTCCGGCAAGGTGCATATTCCCATCTTTTCCGTGGGCTCCATCCTCTATCCGGAGCAGGCGGAGGAAATCATTGCTTCCGGAAAGGCGGACGGGGTGTCCATGTCCAGGGCCCTTATCGCGGATCCCTATTTCCCGGAAAAAACTCTTCTTGGCAGGGATGATGAGGTTACCCCCTGTCTCCGCTGCCTGAACTGCACCGACGGGGACAATGCGGACCGGCATTTTGTCTGCAGCGTCAATCCGCTGATCGGCCGGGAGGCAAGACTCGGCTTCGGCGAGGATATCGGAAAAGCCAGGTTCAGGAAACGGGTGCTGGTTGCCGGCGGCGGCCCCGCGGGCATCGAGGCAGCCGTAACCGCGGCCAGAAGAGGCCATGAGGTGATTCTCTGCGAGAAAACCGGCAGCCTTGGCGGCGCGCTGAAATTTACGGATACGGACAGCCTGAAGGCGGACCTGCACCGGTATAAGGAATTTATCGTCAGGGAAGCCCGGCGTGCCGGCATCAAAATCCTGCTGCACACGGAAGTGACGAAGGAGCTGGCGGACAGCCTGAATCCTACGGATATTATCGTGGCCACGGGAGCGAAGCCTGTGGTTCCGGCGATTCCCGGCATCGAAAAGGCCTGCCACGCCGCGGAGGTTTATTCAAGGGAAGACCTGGCAAAGGATGAGGTTGTGATTATCGGCGGCGGCCTTATCGGTGTGGAGACGGCCCTGCATCTTGTAAACACCGGAAAGAAGGTCACGGTCCTGGAACGGGAAGCGGAGATTATCCGGGATGCCAGAGGACTTTACCGATTCGGCGTCTTCCGCAAAGCCCAGGAGCTGGGCCTTACCGTAATTACCGGTGCAAAATGCACGGAAATCACCGATACGGGGGTTGTGTACGAAAAAGACGGCGCGTCCGTGACCCTTCCCTGCGATACCGTCCTCTATGCCGTCGGCATGGTCAGCGACAGGAAGCTTTATTTTGACCTGGCAGGCAGCGGGGAGAAAATGGCGCTGGCCGGCGATGCCCGCAAGGTGGGCAAGGTGTCCGGCGCTGTACACGACGGCTTTTTTGCCGCGATGGATGTCGGAAAAATCTGAAAATATTTTCCATAAATTCCCCGCGCTCCTCCGTATAGTATGCAGAACGAAACAAAACGGTTTTCTGAAACTACGGAGAACGCGGGGAGGAAATATGAAAAGGAAACATACGGCAGCTTTAACGGCTGTGCTTCTGGCTGCAGCTTTACTTGCAGGCTGCGGACAGCCGGCAGGAAGAGAGGCAGCGGGCAGGCCCGGCAGCGAAGACACAAGCGTGGCGGAAAGAATCCCCGGAGAGGCGAAAAGCACCCGCACCGGCGGTTCTGCTCCCCTGGTCACCGACGGGAACAGGCAGTATTCGGCAGAGGCCTTCTATGGGGATGCTTTTTATTATACCGAGGAAGAATACAACACGGAAGAATATGCCGCCAGAGAGGAAAACGGCTACCGCATTACTACGGTAAGCCCCCTTTCCACCTTTGCCGCGGATATCGATACCGCTTCCTATGCCAATGTGCGCAGGATGCTGGAAAACGGCTTCCGTATCCAGGATATCCCCTCGGGGGCGGTACGGGCAGAGGAGTTTATCAACTATTTTACCTATGGTTACCGGGGACCTGAGGCGGGAGAACCCTTCGGCGTAAACGTACAGATAAGCGTCTGCCCCTGGAATCCCGAACACTATCTGGCGGTTCTCGGCCTGCAGACCGAGGCTGTGGATTTTGCGGAGGCGCCGGCCTCCAACCTGGTCTTCCTGGTGGATGTTTCCGGGTCCATGGATGCGGAAAACAAGCTGCCCCTACTGAAGGAAGCCTTCGCTATGCTGACGGAAGGCCTCGGGGAAAAGGACAGGGTGTCTATCGTCACCTATGCCGCCGGCAGTGAAGTGATCCTGGAAGGCGTGACCGGAGACCGGCAGGAGGAAATCCTCTCCGCCATGGCAGCACTGGAGGCGGAGGGCTCCACCAACGGCGGAGACGCGCTGCGCACCGCCTACCGGATTGCAGAAAGGTATTTTATCCCCGGCGGGAACAACCGCATCATTATGGCGACAGACGGGGATTTGAACGTGGGCATCACCAGCCAGAGTGAGTTGGATGACCTGGTCAGTGAGGAGAAGGAGACCGGGGTTTACCTCTCCGTTCTCGGCTTCGGCACGGGCAATTACAGCGACGCAAGACTGGAAACCCTGGCCGACAGGGGAAACGGCAACTACTCCTACATTGACAGCCGGGAAGAAGCCCGCAAGGTGCTGGTGGAAGAGCTGGGGGCGACCCTGGTTACCGTGGCGGAGGACGTGAAGCTGCAGCTGGAATTCAACCCGGCGAAGGTGGCTTCCTACCGGCAGGTGGGCTACGAAAACCGGCAGATGGCCGCGGAGGATTTCCGGGACGACAAAAAGGACGGCGGGGAAATCGGTGCCGGTCACAGCGTCACGGTGATGTACGAGCTGGTGCCCGCGGAAGGAGCGGTTTACGATCCCGGTTTAAGATACCAGGACAATACCCTTACCCGGACAGCGGAGGAATCCGCGGAGTGGTTTTCCCTTTCGGTGCGTTACAGACAGCCGGAGGGAGAGACCGAAGAATTAACCTATTATTTCGGAGACGAGGCCTTTACAGAAAGCCCGGATGAGGATTTCCGCTTTGCTGCCTGCGCCGCGGAATTTGCCCAGGTGCTTTCCGGCAGCGAATACCTTGGAGAGGGGAGTATTGATCATATTCTTTCCAGCCTTGCGGAAATGACCCTTATCGATGATTATCGCAGGGAATTCGCCTCACTGGTGCATAAGGCCGCATAAGTCTCCGTGTAAAAAACGGGAGCAGATCATGACGGACAGAAGGTTTGAAGCCTGTATCCGGAAGATGGTGAAGGGAAGCAGGGAAGGCCTGCGGGAAATCTACGAGGACTGCCTTCCCTATATTTTCTCCATCGTCTCCGGCATCGTGAAGAACCGGGAGGACGCGGAGGACGTTACCTCCGAGTTCTTTATCCGGCTGTGGAATACCGCAGAACGGTACCGGCCCGGCAGCGGATACAAGGCCTATATCGCCACAATAGCCAGGAATATGGCCATTGACCACTTAAGGAAAACCGGGCGGGAGATTCCCGCGGACTTTTCCGCGGAGGAGTCGAAGGAAGACACCGCCTACCGGTTTTCGGAAGCGGCGGTCAGGGCAGTGGCGGAACAGGCGGAGAGCTTTGAAGACGAGCTGGTGGAAAGCCTGGCCCTGAAAGAAGCTCTGGACAGGCTGAAGCCTTCCGAGCGGGAAATCATCAATCTGAAAATTATGGGGGATCTCACCTTCAGGGAAATCAGCGAGGTCCTGCAGATACCCATGGGAACGGTCACCTGGCGGTACCGGAGCGCAGTGGAGAAACTGAGGAGGTTCGGTTATGAGTAAATCACTGGAAAAAGAATACAGAAAAATGGCCTCTTCAGACCTTCCGGACCTCTGGAACCGGATTTCGGACGCTTTGCCAGAGAAAAAACCGGTAAGAAGGCCTTCCTTTAAACTGGCCGGCCCCATTGCCGCGGCCGTCTGCGCGGCCATCCTGATTCCAGCCCTTATCGGCCTTGGCAGAAAGGGAAATGCAGGGGGAGCAGCCTATTACACCGCGGAAGCGATAACGGACGGCCAGGAATACCGGTCCTCAAAATCCGCCCAGTCTGCCGCAGCCGTAACGGAGGATGCAGCGATGGAGGAAGCCGCCATGGAGGAAGCCGCCATGGAGGAAGCTTCCATGGAGGAGGCCGTAACGGAGACAGCCGTGGAAGACGCAGCTGAAGCCCGGGCGGAGGCTGAAAGCATGGCAGCCACAGTATATTATGACGTGCACCTGGATAACCCGGTTCCCGTGGAGGGGGAGGAGAACTGGTATACGGCCCTGGTCCTGGAAGCCCGGGACGGCGCTTTGGAAGCCGGCAGCACCATCCTTCTGTATCTGGATCCGGCAGGTGACGGCGCGGAGGAGATTCGAACAGGCCTGGCTGAGACGGAGATTAAGGCCTCCCTTCAGGAAATAAAAGAAGATACGGGAAGTCTGTATTACCAGATCCTTTCCTGTGAAAAGTGGGAAGCTGATGAGTAAAAGCAAACCGCGGATACTGCTGGTGGCGGTAAACGCAAAATATATCCATTCCAATCCTGCGGTATACAGCCTGCGCGCCGCTGCGGCGCAGCAGGGCCGCAGCGGCGGACATTCTTGAATACACCATCAACGGGCAGCAGGACAGGCTGCTGCAGGATATTTTCCTGGCAGCGCCTGACTACTGCTGTTTTTCCGTCTATATCTGGAACCGTACCTTTCTTACGCCGGTTATACGCAATCTGAAAAAGGTCCTGCCGGATACGGAAATCTGGGCGGGCGGTCCGGAGGTTTCCTTTGACAGCCGGCAGGTCCTGGAGGAATTTCCGGAAATCACCGGCGTGATGCGGGGAGAAGGGGAAGGTACCTTTGCCGCTTTGACGGCTCTTTGGGAAAAGCGGACGAAGGAAGGTTCAGCAGGAGACGCAGCGGACAGGGAACCGTATGCCGCCATAGCCGGCATCACCTGGCGGTCGTCCTCCGGCAGCATCCTGGAAAACCCAGACGGCCGTTCTCCGGACATGGACAGCCTGCCCTTTCTTTATTCGGAGGAGGACCTTTCAGAGAACCGGATCATTTATTATGAATCCTCCAGGGGCTGCCCCTATTCCTGCAGCTACTGCCTTTCCTCCCTGGACAGAAGGGTCCGGGCAAGAAGCCTGGAAAAGGTGAAGGAGGAGCTGGCCTTTTTCCTGGACAGGCGGGTTTCCCAGGTAAAATTTGTGGACCGGACCTTTAACTATGACAGCAGAAGGGCCCTGGACATCTGGCGGTTTTTGAAGGAAAGGGACAACGGCGTTACGAATTTTCACTTTGAAATCAATGCAGAGCTTATGACGGAGGAGGAGCTGGCGCTTCTGGGTTCCTTAAGGCCCGGACAGGTCCAGCTGGAAATCGGCGTCCAGTCCACGAACCGACAGACCCTTGCGGCCATAAGAAGACCCTCGGATTTCGCCAGGCTTTCAGACCGGGTAAACCGGCTTAAGGAGAAGAAAAACATCCACCTCCATCTGGATCTTATCGCCGGCCTTCCCTATGAGGACGGGGAAAGCTTTCGTAAATCCTTCAATGATGTGATGGACCTTCATCCCTCCCAGCTCCAGCTGGGCTTCCTGAAGGTGCTTAAAGGTTCTCCCATGGAGGCGCAGGCGGCGGAATTCGGCTGCCGGTACCATGGAGAGCCGGCCTACGAGGTGCTTTCCACCAACTGGCTTTCCTATGCTGGGCTTATCCGCCTGAAAAGCGTGGAGGAGATGGTGGAAGCCTTCTATAATTCCGCCCAGTTTACCGCAAGCCTACCGGTGCTTGAAACCTGGTTTCCGGATTATTTCGGCCTCTATGAGGCCCTGGCGGATTTCCATGAGAAGAAGGGCTTCGGGGATATTTCCGTTAGCCGGCTGAAGCGGTATGAGCTGCTCCTTGAATTCTGCGAAAGCCTGGGAAGAGACCGGGAAACCCTTATCCCTTCGCTGGTCCGGGACCTCTACCTGCGGGAAAACCTCAAAAACCGTCCCGCCTGGGCGAAAGACACCGGTATTTCGAAGGAGGAGGAGCGGGCCTTTTACGACCGGGAGGAAAAGGAACGAAAATACCTGCCCGGTTACCGGGAGACTGCGCCGGCGCTGAAGCGGCTCACCCATCTGGAGCGCTTTTCCGACGGGTTAATCCTTTTTGATTACCGGAACCGGGACCCCCTGACGGGTAATGCGAAGGAAATCCGGGCTGAGGAATAAAGACTTTTCACAGCCGGAAAATATTCTTGATAAACCGCTTGCACTTTACAAAACCGGATGTTATAATAATCGTCGCGCAAAAATCACATATACTGCGCATTGCGGGTCGGTGCCGCGGGAAAATGCGGTCCCTGCAATGAAGGTATATGGAAGAAAAAACCAAAAGGAGAAACAAAAATGAGCGTAATTTCCATGAAACAGCTGCTGGAAGCAGGCGTCCATTTCGGACATCAGACCAGAAGATGGAACCCCAAGATGGCTCCCTACATCTATACCGAGAGAAACGGTATCTACATCATCGACCTGCAGAAGACCGTAGGCCTGATCGACGATGCATTTGACGCAGTGTCCGACATCACAGCCCAGGGCGGCACCATCCTCTTCGTAGGAACCAAGAAACAGGCTCAGGAAGCCATCCGTACCGAAGCAGAGCGCTGCGGCATGTTCTATGTCAATGAAAGATGGTTAGGCGGCATGCTGACCAACTTCAAGACCATCCAGTCCCGTGTCAAGAGACTCAAAGACATCGAAAAGATGGAGCAGGACGGAACCTTTGATGTTCTTCCGAAGAAAGAAGTCATCGCTCTTCGCAAGGAGCAGGAGAAACTGGAAAAGAACCTGGGCGGCATCAAGGAAATGAGAAAGATCCCGGATGCGATCTTCGTCGTAGACCCCAAGAAGGAAAAGATCTGTATCCAGGAAGCCCGCAAGCTGGGCGTTACCCTCATCGGAATCTGTGATACCAACTGCGATCCCGAAGAACTTGATTACGTGATCCCGGGCAACGATGACGCTATCCGTGCCGTGAAACTGATCGTTTCCAAGATGGCAGACGCCGTGATCGAAGCAAATCAGGGTATGGAATACGAAGTAGAAGCTCCCGAAGTCCAGGAAGACGAGATGGAAGAAGCTCAGGTAACAGAGGAATAATAAGTCTTTTAACGGGCTGATGACGGATCGTACGCTGTCAGCCCGTGATATTTCAGATAAAGGAGATAAATCATGGCAGCAGTAACCACAGCAATGGTAAAAGAACTGAGAGATCTCACAGGCGCCGGCATCATGGCATGCAAGAACGCGCTGGTCGAGAACGATGGAGATATGGAAAAAGCGATCGATTCCCTGCGTAAGCGCGGTGAAGCCCAGGCAGTAAAGAAAGCCGGCCGTATCGCAGCAGAAGGTCTGGTATCCCTGGTCGTAAAGGATGACAAAAACGCAGCGATCGCGGAAGTAAACTCCGAGACAGACTTCGTAGCAAAGACAGACAAGTTCCAGGATTTTGTAAAGGAAGTCGTGGAGCAGGTCTACGCATCCGATGCAGTAGATGTTGAGGAACTGAAGAAGGATAAGCTGTTCAGCGATCCCTCCAGGACTGTCGGAGAAGAACTGATCAACCAGATCGCTACCATCGGCGAGAACCTTACCATCCGCAGATTCGCAAGGATCAAATCTGACGGCCTGGTAGTCGGCTATGTTCATGGCGGCGGCCGGATCGGTGTCCTGGTAGAGGCAGCAGCTGAGAATAACGATGCCAACAAAGAAGCTCTGAAGAACGTTGCGATGCAGATCGCGGCTATGAACCCGCAGTACATCAGCAGGAGCAACATGTCCGAGAAAGAGCTCGCAGACCTGAAGGAAGTTATCATCGACAGCTCCCTGAACACTCCGGAGACCCTGGCGAAACCCATCCTGGTCCGTATGATCGATCAGGTCCTGGGCGAGTCCCTGTGGTCAGCAGAAGATGCAAGCATCTATGAAGAGCAGAAGAATAACCTGAACTATCTGTTCAACTTCCTTTCCAAGGAAGCAAAAGCCATTGTTGCTCAGCAAGCTATGAAGAACAAAGACAGCATCATCGGCGACAAGATCTTCAGCGGACTGGTAGAAGGACGTTTCTCCAAACAGCTCAAGGACATCTGCCTGCTGGATCAGGTCTATGTAAAAGCAGAAGACGGAAAGCAGACCGTAGGCAAGTACCTGGAGTCTGTTGACAAGAACATCACCATCACCAACTTCGTCCGTTTTGAGGTCGGTGAAGGGATCGAGAAGAAAGAAGAGAACTTCGCGGAAGAAGTAGCAAAACAGATGATGTGATCCGCTGTGTATCCTGACTGAAAAACAGCAGTGCAGGAAGCGGGGGAAACGCCTGTTTTTACACAATAAACTGTGCCTAATCTGTGGATAACCGCAACATGAAAACGGTTATCCACAGCTGCGTTAAAACAGAATATTAACATTATTTTACAATCAAGTGCTTTCATGAGAAAGTGCTTGATTTTTTTATTATTGGAGGTTATATTGTGTGAGAAGTGGTAAAAAGTAGCAAAAAGTAGTACTTAGTGGAGGAAAGTGGTAAAGCTCTTCGGAGAAAGGGCACGGAACTCCTTAAGTATATAGACTGTTTTTTTAAAGTCGCTGGGAGGTAACAGGTAAGCTTATGCAGTTTATGGGTGAGTACAATCATTCCATAGATGCCAAGGGCAGGGTAATCGTACCCTCCAAGTTTCGAGAGCAACTGGGAGACCGGTTTATCGTGACGAAGGGCCTTGACGGCTGCTTGTGGGTTTTTCCGGCTTCTGAATGGGAGTCGTTTTCCGAGAAACTCACAAGCCTGCCTGTTGCCAGAAAAGATGCCCGTAATTTCACCAGGTTCTTCATGGCGGGAGCCACGGAGGCAGAGACGGACAAGATGGGGAGGATCCTTCTTCCCCAGGTCCTGCGTGATTACGCAAAACTGGAGAAAGAAGCGGTTTTGATAGGAACCGGGTCCAGAGTGGAAATCTGGAATTCCGAGCAGTGGGCAGAGATCTCATCCTTCGATAATGTCGATGATCTGGCAGAACAGATGGGAGAATGGGGATTTGGAATTTAGGCATGAGCCGGTTTTGCCGGAGGAAACTCTGGAAAGTCTGAGGATCCGTCCGGACGGTATATATGTTGACGGCACATTAGGCGGCGGCGGTCATTCCTTCAGGATCTTGCAGAGATTGAAGAATGGCCGCCTGATAGGCATAGATCAGGATCAGGAAGCTCTGGCTCACGCCGGGGCGCGGCTCGAAGTCTTCGGAGACCGGGTCACCCTGGTGAAAGATAATTTTGTCAATATCCGGAGGATCCTGGAGGACCTGGGGATCGAACAGGTAGACGGGATCCTGCTTGATATCGGTGTCTCATCCTACCAGGTGGACAATCCGGACCGGGGGTTTACCTACCGGGAGAACGCTCCGCTGGACATGCGGATGGACCGGCAGGCTTCCCTGACTGCCAGGGATGTCGTCAATACGTATCCCAGAGAGGATCTGGTGAGGATCTTCCGGGACTACGGAGAAGAGAAGTTCGCCGCCAATATTGCGAAACATATTGTAAAAGAGCGGGAAAAGGCTCCGGTGGAGACCACCGGCGAACTGATCCGCATCATAGAACAGGCGGTCCCGGCAGCTGTCCGGAAAGGGCAGGCCGGATACGCGAAAAAGGTGTTCCAGGCTCTTCGGATCGAAGTCAATGCTGAGCTGGATGTGCTGTCAGCCTCCATCGATACCATGATCGATCTTCTGAAGCCGGGAGGACGCCTTGCCATCATCACCTTTCATTCCCTGGAAGACCGTATCGTAAAGAACGAGTTCCGGAAGAATGAGAACCCGTGCACCTGTCCGCCGGAGTTTCCGGTCTGTGTATGCGGCAAAGTGCCGAAGGGAAAGGTGATCACCAGGAAGCCGCTGGTGGCTTCCGAAGAGGAGCTGGCACGGAATAAACGGGCAGCCAGCGCGAAACTAAGAGTTTTTGAGAAAGTATAACAGGGCAGCAGGAGAAACAGTTTCATGGGATGCAGAACGCAGAGTTACGGTGCTTCGACTATGAGAGATCAAAGGTCCATACAACAGAATAGAAGACCGGTTCCGACAGTGGAAGGAACAGCTGTGCGCAAGAGTGCTTCCCAGATCCAGCCCCAGACCCGGATCAGGCCTCACAGGAGAAAAGTCTCCATTTCCGGGAGCAAGGCACTTCGCAGACAGAAAGCCGTGCTGATCCTGCTGGGAGTCATCGGATCCGTCATCCTGGTAGGCCTGAGCGGTATCATGCTCACCACCATGGATGCCAGCACCACTCTGGCAGAAGAAGTACGGGAGAAGGAAGACGAACTGGACCAGCTGGTGGTAGCCAATGACGCGAGAGAATACGAGATCGGCAATTCCGTCGACCTGAATTACATCATAGAGGTAGCAACACAGGAACTCGGTATGGTGCGCAGTAATCTGTCCCAGGTGGTAACTTTCCGGACAAAAGATACGGAATACCTGCAGCAGGTGGCGCGGGTTCCGGTGGAATAGTATGAGATCGAAGATATCAGAGATTACGGAAAGACTCAGAAAACGATTTCAGATCATGAGCTGGCTGATGATAGGATTGATGGGTATCGTTGCAGCCAGCCTTATTTTTATACAACTGATACATGGACAGGATTATTCACGGACGACCATGAACCGGTCCCAGTCTGTGACCTCGATCAACGCCAGAAGGGGCGATATCCTGGACCGCAACAATGTGCTGCTCGCGAACAGTACACTGGAATATACACTGATCCTGGATCCGGTGATCATCATGACGGAGGG